>JBIIZK010000045.1:0-5794 GCA_044346305.1 Bacilli bacterium | reverse complement strand
CTTATTCAAAGTTCATAGTTCAATGTTAAGGATTTGGCCCACGATCCTTCTTACTAGTCTTAGTTTCCTATTCGGTGTCCTCGGTCTTATCTATGGTTTTTTTTGGATTGGGTTGTTAACTTCATTCTTTTTATCGGTTATTCAATTGATTTTTGATTATCAGTACTATTGGTATAATAAAGGCCTTGGCTACCGTTGGTATCGGATTAATATTCTATTAGCTTTTGTAATATATTTACCCGCTGGTGTTCTCATTCCTTATTTTACTGGCATCAGTTATTTTCCAATTCTTATCCTGTTGGTGGTGAGTGTGTTTACTGCCGCAGCTGGTATCTTATTATGGTTATCAAATAAAGAAGCTAAGTTTTTATCTTTATTTATTTATGGATTGGTATTGTTGTTTTTATCAACCATTTCCTATGGAATACCAAGCGATGGCGTAAAATTTGAGACCGTTTTGGTTGAAGGTGGTATTAAAATTGTTTCTTACAGGGTGAGTGATCCGATTGTAACGATTCCTAAACGAATTAATAACTCACCAGTTGTTGAGATTGGTGACCAAGCTTTTGCAAACACAACCATCACCAAAGTCACAATAGGCAATCATGTGAGTAAAGTTGGCGTTGGCGCATTTGCAAACACATCTAAGCTAGAAGAAGTTTGGATTGAAGATGGCGTTCCACTTTCTTCATATATGTTTGCAAACACGCCTAACCTACTTCGCATAAGAATTCCTGAAGAAACTGAGATTATCCCTAGTTTTTTCCTTTATGAGTCCACAAGACTTGAAGAAATTTCATTATTAAATTCACTTAAATTAATTGGAAATTACAGTTTTTTTAACACGGTACTGATGCCTGCATTCACTTTTCCTAACACGCTTGAAGTCATTGGTCACTATGCTTTTTCTGGAGCCAAACAATTTGAATCTGTGATACTTCCTCATTCGGTTAATTTTTTAGGGGATGGCGCATTTTCAAACATAGAAAACTTACATAGCTTTTCTTTTTCCAATCAACTAAACACAATTCCTGATTTTTTATTTGAAAATGCATTTGGAATGGAAAGTTTCGACGTTCCGCATCACATCACCACCATTGGGGCTTATGCTTTCCATAACGCCTATAATTTAGTTGAATTAAATCTCCATGATCAAATCTCAACCATCAAAGAAGGTGCGTTTAGAAATAATACATCCCTCGCGGTCGTGCATTTGCCTCCATCTCTGTCTGTTGTTGAGAGTTATACGTTTATGAACAATCGATCACTGACTGAATTAACATTGCCTGCAAATTTACAAACCATTGGGGTTTCTGCTTTTCAAAACAACGATAGTCTTGAATATCTCACTTTTCCCCAAACGTTGACATCGATTGGCGCAAATGCTTTTAAAAGTGTTCCATTATCCTCCATTGAATTGCCCAACACGTTAACCTATTTAGGCCAAGGTGCATTTGCTGAAAATGAAGTAATAACTTCGATTCATATACCGCCGTTAATCAATCATATCGCTGATTATTTGTTTGATGGTGCATCTTCTTTGCAGACGATTTCATTTGGCGGAGTCATTACCTCAATTGGCCGTTACGCATTTCGAGGTGCGGAATCATTAACGTCAATTTCTTTGATGAACGGCTTAACCAGCATTGGCGATTATGCTTTTTATGGCACGTTGTCACTAAGTCAAATTCAATTACCCTCAACTCTTCTTTCAATAGGTAACTATGCTTTTTATGGAAACATTAGTTTAACCGACATCAATTTGCCTCAACAATTAACAAGACTAGGTGATGGTGCATTCGCAAACAACCATTCTCTGAACCGTATTTGGATACCTTCTAGCGTTCAACTAGTTGGTAATTTTGCTTTCTTTGGTTGCGAAAAGCTCACCATTTCATTACAGTCTTCAACGATCCCCACCACGTGGATTCAATCATGGAACCCAGACAATCAACCAGTATTATTTAATATCGGTCCGCAATAAAACTAATTGGATGAGTATAATTTGTTATCATTAAATCAATGAATCTACTTAAAGATATTAAGTCTAAAAATCTAAATTGGCAGTTGATTGCTGTCATTGTGTCATTGGTTTTTATGTTGGTTGGTACCTTGACGCCTTCATGGATAGGCAATCCGTGGCTTTGGGCTGGTGCATTTGTGATTGGTGGATTTGCTAAGGCTGTTGAAGGCATTACCAAAACCATCGAAGAGAAAGCTTTAAATGTTGAATTTTTGATGATTGCGGCTTCTCTAGCAGCTTTTTTTACGGGAGAATATGTTGAAGGTGCCATTCTTATCTTCATCTTTGCTGTCAGTGGTGTGCTAGAGGAATATGCAACGGCACAAACGGAAAAAGCACTAACAAGTTTATTAAAATTAGCACCAAAAACAGCTATTTTAATTCGAAATGATGAAGAACTGCTTGTTTCCATTTCAGATTTAAAAATTAGCGATGTCGTGATTGTTAAACCTGGTCAACAAGTCCCTGCCGATGGGGTGGTTCTCTTGGGCGGGGCTTCCTTAGATCAATCATCCATTACCGGAGAGTTTAATCCAGTAGAAAAGCTAATTGGAGATTCTGTGTTTGCTGGATCACTCGTCATCGATTCAACCATTCGTGTCACCGTCATGAAAGATCCTAATCAATCCATTGTTTCCAAAATGATTGCGTTAGTGAAGCGAGCTCAAGAAGAAAAAACTAAATCCGAAAAACGAATCTCAACGTTTGAGAAGATCTATGTTTATTTTGTCATTCTTTTGTCTTTATTTGTTATTTTTGCCACGCCAATCTTGGGTTGGCTTCCTGAGGATGAAGCTTTCCGTCGAGGTATCATCGTTCTCGTTGTTGCCTCTCCTTGTGCATTGGTTGCCTCCATTAGTCCGGCGTTATTATCAACACTTTCTCACGCGGCTAAAAAGGGTATCTTGATTAAAAGTGGTAAATATATTGATAAATTAAGGTCGATTGATGTGGTTGCCTTCGATAAAACTGGGACTTTAACTTCAGGAAAACCTAAAGTTCTCCAAGTTGTTTTCGAAAACAAAGCAGATGAACGCCAATGTATGCCACTTGTGGTAAGTGCTGAACGAAGTTCCAATCACCCTCTTGCAAAGGCAATATCTAAACATTTCAGTGAAATGAAAGATTTAAAACCCATGATAAAAGAAATCCCTGGCAGAGGGGTAGAGGTATCCTACGAAGGGATGAACCTTCAAATTGGAAAATTTCCTTACACCGTGTCGGATACATTTAAGCCAATTTACGAAGCAACAACCAAAGCTGGTAAAACCACAGTCAATATCATTTGTGAGCAAAAACTCATTGGATTTATTGCCCTTCAAGACACGGTTAGGCCTGAGGTTATTGATGCAGTCAATCAATTAATCCAACTTGGTGTTGAACCAGTCATGATTACGGGTGATAAAGAAGAGACTGCTAAAGCGATGGCCCAACAAATGAATATTCCAACCGTTCACGCGAATTGTTTGCCACAGGAAAAAGTTGATGTTGTTGAACGGTATCGTAAGCAAGGTAAGCATGTCTTAATGATTGGGGATGGTATTAATGACGCCCCATCGTTAGCATCGGCTTCCGTAGGCGTTTCCATGGGAGATGGAACAGACGTGTCGCTTGAAACGGCAGATATTGTCATGATGAACAATAATCTAAGCAATATTCCTTATTTGTTGTCGTTATCGAAACGAACCCAGACCATTATTATGCAAAATGTAGTCTTTTCGATCAGTATTATCTTTATTTTGTTGTTATCAAATATTGCAGGTTTAATCGTTTTAAGATTCGGTGTACTTGGTCATGAACTGTCAACCATCCTTGTCATTCTAAATAGTTTAAGATTATTAAGGATAAAACGAATTTAAAGGAAATAACTCATGGAAATCAAGAATCCATACCCAAGGTTAAGACACGACCTCAAAGAAACTTATTCCCGTCGAGATAAAGACTGGCGAATGGGTGGCATTGTCTATCAAATCTTTGTTGACCGTTTTGCCCCTTCGGCTCATTTAGATTTGAAGAAGCATTTATATGCATCACCAAGAACACTTCATGCATGGGAGGTGTTACCTTCACGCGGGGTAAAAGACCCAAATACGCGATATTGGTCACATGAACTAGCGTTTTGGGGTGGAGACTTGATGAGCATTTTATCAAAAATCAATTATTTGAAACAATTAGGGGTGGATACCATTTATTTAATCCCAATCTTTGAAGCGATGTCTAATCACAAATACGACACTTATGATTATGAACGTATCGCTCCAGAATACGGTTCGATGGAAGATTTCAAATACTTTATTAAAGTTCTGAAGGAAAACCAACTCAAATTGATCCTTGATGGTGTCTTTAATCATATGGCAATTGGTTCCAATAAGTTTAAGGAAGCAAACAAAAATCCAACGAGTGAGTATCGATCCTGGTTTGTTTTTGGTCAACAATTTCCTACCGGGGTTCGTTTATGGCATAACGCTCCAAGTCTCCCTGAACTCAATTTAAAGGAAACTAAAGTAAGAGATTATTTATTTAATGGTAAAGATGCCATCGTGAAACGTTACTTGCAATTAGGCATTGACGGATGGCGATTAGATACAGCGATTGAACTTGGTTTTGATTACTTATATGAATTGACAAGTGCTGCCCATGAAGTCAACAACCAATCCGTGGTCATTGGTGAACTCAATAACTATCCTCAAGGTTGGGCCCCGGCGATGGATGGGACCATGCTATTGCCATTACGAGATTTGATTATTCAAACTGTCAAAGGTGGTATTTCTGCTAAGGTTTTTTCAATTGTTGTTGAAAAAATGATTGCAGAAACAGGAATTGAAACCATCCTTAAATCTTGGGTTTTGTTAGAAAACCATGATACTGCTAGAATTGTAAATGATTTGCCATCTTTTCCCGATTATCAGATTGCAAAAACATTGCAATTCACACTCCCTGGGACCATAAATCTTTATATGGGTGAAGAAATTGGAACCCCAGGTGGCGATGATCCACTGAACCGGGCAACGATGAACTGGAATCTTGTTGAAAAGGGTAACTTATTTAGCACCCTTCACGAAAAACTTATTCACATTCGAAAGGAACATCGTGCATTAAGAATAGGTGATATTAAATTTTTAGCTTCTGAACAATTGGTTGTTTTTTTGCGTACCACCGATCAGTATGATGAAGGGGTTGTCGTGGTAATTAATCCATCTGACAAACCAGTCAAAGAAATGATTACGATTACAGATCCACTTTTAAAAAGTCACAACAAATTTATAAACCTAATAACTGGAGAAGTGGTTACGATATCCCATGGGATTTTGCTACCGGTCACTATGCCTGCGAAATCAAGTTATATTCTTAAACCAGACTTGTCACCTGTTCATGGCTATTCAGCTTATAAAAATATTAAAAATAAAGAGTAAATTTTATTGAATAAAACAAATTCAATTCAATTAGGAATGGAATGTGAGAAATGTTCAAGATAAACGTTATTTTAATATCAGGGTTGTGAATGGTGGGATCACAATGTCACTTGTGGAAACAGAACCCTTTTCTAGTGTTGGGTAGATTCCTTCAAGTAAAGTCCAACCCCCACTATTGCTGACAGTTATTTCAGTTGAAGTGACATTTGTAATGATTGTTAATTCTTCTGCAGAAGTATTATATGTTAAGGAATACAGTCTAGAATCAATACTTATTGCAGTCAAATTTGCGTTTTCGATGTATTGGTTGTATTTATTTCGTACCGAGTTGACTTTCTTGTAATGATTCCATAAACTG
>JBIIZK010000043.1:0-5924 GCA_044346305.1 Bacilli bacterium | reverse complement strand
GGTTATCCTTGTTATCGCTAACCGGACAAACCAGTGAAAAAATTGCTCCGATTCGGCAACGACTTGCTGATATCTTGTCGTTGATTGAAGTCAATATTGATTACCCAGAATACCTTGATATCGAACAAGCAAGTAAGGAAAAAGTGATTACCGATTGTGTCGATATTGTTCATTTAATAGACACCCTGATTGGTGAGGGTGAAAAAGGTCGATTGATTAAAGAAGGAATTAAAGTTGCCATCATTGGGAAACCTAACGTTGGTAAATCTTCCTTACTCAATGCCTTAATCAATGAAGAAAAAGCAATTGTCACTGACATCGCAGGAACGACGCGAGATGTGGTTGAAGCGGAATTAAATCTCCGCGGTGTTGTTTTAAAAATTCTCGATACTGCTGGGATTCGTCAAACCGATAACGTCATTGAAGCCATTGGCATAAGAAAAGCAATCACCACCGTTGAACAAGCGGATGTGGTGGTATATGTCAAAGATGCGACCAATCCAACTGAATTTGACGATGAATCACTCAACGCATTGTTACAAACCAAAGCCGTGATTCATGTGTATAACAAAAAAGATTTACTCACGCAAATCGATCATCAAAAGCTTTATATCTCTGCAAAAAGCAAAGATATTCTTCCTTTGCTTGATGCGATGATGAAAGAATTAGGCATCCAGGAAGCCAATTATTACACCCCTAGTTTTAACAACACCAGGCAATTAGGCTCTCTTAAACAAATCAAAGAACACTTACTTCAAGCTATTGAAGATGCCCGCGCTAATGTAACAACAGACCTTATTTCTTCTTCACTCCAACTCGCATATCAAGAAGTGATTCAATTACTCGGACTTGAAGGGAAAGTTGATTTAGGTGGCGAAATCTTTTCTAGATTTTGTGTTGGCAAATAATGGCAATCATTGATACCCATTGTCATTTGAACGCGGACACCTTTTCTTCCCGATGGCAACAAATTCTTAACGATGCCCAAGCGGTTGGAGTTGATCACGTCGTTGTTGTTGGTTGGGATGAAAAAAGTTCAATTCGGGCGACAGAATTAGCATCCACCGATCAACGCATTCATGCAGTGATTGGGTTACATCCTGTTGATGTTCACTCCACTTCTACCCTTGATTGGATTCATACTCTTTATCACCAACATCCCAAACACATTCTTGCCATTGGTGAAATTGGCTTGGATTTTTATTGGAAAAAAACCCCGCAAGAACACCAAGAACAAATCCAATACCTTATTGCACAAATCAATATTGCTAATACCCTCAAACTTCCTGTGGTCATTCATTGTCGCGATGCATACGATGCAATTTTACCTATTCTAGAAAAAAACCGAATCAACCAAGGTGGAATCATGCACTGTTACGCAGGACCAAGCCAACTTGTTCCTCGGTTTGTGGCCCTTGGTTTTTACCTTTCTTTCGGTGGTCCAATTACCTTTAAAAATGCCCATGACGCCAGAGCGAGTTTAATCGCAACTCCATTGAACCGAATTCTGGTTGAAACCGACAGCCCTTATTTAACCCCCCACCCACTTCGTGGCAAAGAAAACAACCCCACCCTCTTACCCCTCATCGTTGATAAGGTTCAAGAAACATTGAATATATCAAAAGATTTATTAATAAAAACCCTTTATCAAAATACATTAGAAGTGTTTCACGTGAAAACGTTATGAAACTAAAGTTGAATGCTTTGATCGTGGTAGAAGGTGTGAAAGATGTTCAAAAACTCACCCCGTTGATTGATGCAGATTTTGTCACCACCAATGGATCGGCATTATCTTCTGAAGTTATCGAATTTATTCGTCAGGCAAAAATCAAAGGAAGAGAAGTGATTGTGTTTACCGATCCTGATTTTCCTGGAGAAAAAATTAGACAAACCCTTGAACAAGCGATTCCTGGCTTAACCCATGCCTTTGTTGAGAAAAAGTTTGCAATTAGTCATGGCAAAGTTGGCGTTGCAGAAGCAACGAAAGATGCCATTCTTCAGGCATTATCTGAAAAACTAACACCAAATCCATCTATTCAAGCCACATTAACAATGCAAGATCTTGCAAGTTTAGGGTTTGTTGGTGATCAACAGGCTGGTATCTTAAGAGAAAAAACAAATCAACATTTTCATCTTGGTCCTTGCAATGTGAAAACCATGTTAAAAAGACTCAATGTCCTAGGAATTGGTTATGATGAGTTGAAAACCATCTTATGAAATATCACCCCGCCTTAGAACAACTGTTAACGAGCCTTCACGTTGCCCCATTGAAACGCTATGGGCAAAATTTTCTTATTGATGACCAAGTGATCAACACCATCATCGATGCCGCCAAGATAAAAAATAAGCAGAACGTCCTTGAAATTGGTCCTGGGTTGGGCGCCATCACCCAAGGGTTAGATCTGACTGCCATCCAATACACCTCGTATGAAATCGATGTGACCTTTCATCGATATCTACAAAAAACATATCCACAAGGAACTCACCATCGCCAAAACTTCTTAAAAGCCTCTTCTGAACAAGTGGATGTTGTCTTAGGAAACTTACCTTATTACATGACCACGGAAATCCTAGAAAAAATATACAAAGATTTTTCTTCTTTAAAACGTGCAATCTTGATGGTGCAAAAAGAAGTTATGCCGAGATTGACCGCCCAAGCAGGAGACGAAGACTATGGCCCACTTGCCATCTTTTTAGCAACGTTAGGAACCATCACTCCCATCCTTGAAGTAAATCCAGTTTCGTTTTATCCAGAACCCCATGTCCAATCAATCATCTTTCAACTTGATGGGTTTGCTAAAGGTCCGTTGGTTGAAACAAAACCTTTTTTCTACTTTATCAAAAAACTATTTTTACACCGTCGCAAAACCATCTTGAATAATGTCATTAGTTTAGGCATGAATAGGCCAGAAGCGGAAGCGTTGTTGACTAAGGTTAATGTCTCTCCAAACGCGAGACCGGAAACCATTTCCGTTCACGAATATTTAAGTTTATTTCAATTAATTTCTCTTAAAAAAACCATATAATAAAAAGGGGATATATACATGAACACATTTGCAATCATCATGGCAGCCGGCAAAGGCACCCGTATGAAATCACTGGATTCAACCAAAAGTAAAGTTGCTTTTGACTTGCTAGGGGTTCCATTGGTTGGTCACGTCATCCACGCTTTAAAGCCACTC
Organism: Bacilli bacterium; assembly: GCA_044346305.1. Lineage (GTDB taxonomy): Bacteria > Bacillota_I > Bacilli_A > RFN20 > CAG-826 > UBA970. The sequence goes on along the minus strand of JBIIZK010000043.1, from coordinate 2,742 downwards.
AAATTAGATCGAACCATTACCATTGTTGGTCATGGTGGAGAAACTACATCCAAAGTTGTTGAAGGTCAATCAGAAATCGTTTGGCAACGCGAACAAAAAGGGACAGGTCACGCGGTCTTGCAAGTTGCACCCTTACTCGAAGGCAAACAAGGCACCACCTTAATCGTCTCAGGGGATACTCCTTTAATCACCACCAAGAGTTTAGATCAACTTGTACAAACACACATCCAAGGGAAGTTTGATTTAACCATCCTGACTTCTGTGGTGAATCAACCTTTTGGTTATGGCCGTATGATTCGCAACAGCAAAGGCCAAGTGATTGCAATTGTTGAAGAAATTAATGCCAACGAAGAAGAAAAAAAGATTAAAGAAATCAATACCGGTTTTTATGTTTTTAATAACCCATTGTTATTTCAATTTCTTCGTGACTTAAAGCCCAATCCAAAGAATGGTGAGTTAAACATTACCTCATTGATTAAGATGTTTATGGATAAAGGTCTTAAAGTCGGCACTTCCACCGTCGATGCCTTTGAAGAAACCCTTGGTATTAACGATCGCGCTCAACTAGCGGAAGCAAGAAAGATTATGCAACACCGGATTAACCATCAACACATGGTGAATGGCGTCACCATTGAAAATCCAGACAACACGTTTATTTCTCCGCAAGTGATCATTGGTCAAGACACCATCATTCAATCAGGGGTTTATTTAATCGGACAAGTCACCATCGGCACAGGTAATTTCATAGGTGCTAACTCTGTGATTGAAAACACCACCATCGGTCAAGGTAACCACATTGAATCTTCTAAGATGATTGATTCCGTTGTTGGCAATCAAAACCTTATTGGTCCTTATGCTCACCTACGTGCTCATGTGGTGCTTCACGATCAAGCGCGCGTTGGTAACTTTGTGGAAATCAAAGCCGCAACCTTACAAAAGGGAGTCAAAGTTGCCCACCTATCGTATTTAGGCGATTGTGAGATTGGTGAAGATACGAATATTGGATGCGGAACCATCATCGCCAATTACGACGGGAAAAACAAGCATAAAACCATCATTGGGAAAAACGTCTTTGTTGGCTCAGGTTCAACACTTGTTAGTCCGGTGGTTATTGCTGATGAAACACTTATCGCCGCAGGAAGCACGATCGTTAATGATATTAAAAAAGGTGAAATGGGCATTGCTAGATCACGACAAATCAACAAAGAAAACTATTATCTTGAATGGCTTAAGAAAATCGGAAAGTAAAAACAATAAAGAAAAAACCCACGAATCAGTCGTGGGTTTTTATATTCTTTCAACTAAACTTATTTCGCAGCGCGTTTGTTTTTAATCGCGGCTTGAGCTGCTGCTAATCTTGCCACCGGGACACGGAATGGGGAGCAAGAGACATAATTTAATCCAGCGTTGTGGAAGAATTCAATGGATAGTGGATCGCCACCATGTTCACCACAAATCCCTACTTTAAGGTCTTTGCGAGTCTTACGGCCATCTTGAACCGCCATCTTGATTAACTTACCAACCCCGTGTTGATCAACGGTTTGGAATGGGTCTTGTTCAAAAATCTTTGTCTTATAGTAATCAGGTAAGAATTTACCAGCATCATCACGTGAGAAACCATAAGTCATTTGTGTTAAGTCGTTGGTACCGAAACTAAAGAAGGTTGCTTCAGTTGCGACTTCTTCTGCTAATAAAGCTGCGCGTGGGATTTCAATCATCGTTCCGATTTGATATGTTAATTTTTGACCACTTGCGGCGATTTCTTCTTGAGCGGTGGTTTCAATAATTTCTTTAACGAACTTTAATTCCTTCACATCTAAGACTAAAGGAATCATGATTTCAGGAACCACTTTCTTTCCTAATTTCTTTTGTGCATCTAAGGCTGCACGGATGATGGCTCGGGTTTGCATTCTACCAATTTCTGGGTAGGAGACATCTAAACGAACCCCACGGTGACCCATCATTGGGTTAAATTCATGGAGGAAATCAATCCGAGCTTTGACTTGAGCAACGGTCATTTTTAATTCAGTTGCCAATTCTTTAATCTTTTCATCTTCTTGTGGTAAGAATTCGTGTAAAGGTGGATCAAGTAAGCGGATGGTGACATTTAAGTCTTTCATTGCCATAAAGAGTTCATAGAAATCTTTTTGTTGGAAAGGTAAGAGTTTGGCTAACGCTTCTTCTCTTGCTTCTAAGGTTTCTGCAAGAATCATTTTACGAACGTAGAAGATTCTTTCTTTATCGAAGAACATATGTTCTGTACGGCATAGACCGATACCTTCTGCACCAAACTTCAATGCAGTTTCTGCATCTTTTGGTGTGTCGGCGTTGGTACGAATTTTTAAGGTACGATATTGGTCAGCCCAAGTCATGATCCGACCAAAGTAACCAGTTAAACCAGCTTCCACGCGGGCGATATCGCCTTCGTATACCAATCCAGTTGAACCATCAATCGAAATCACATCTTTGCTTGTATAGGTCTTGTTACCAAACTTGACGGTGCCTTTGTGTTCGTCGATGACAGCAGTGCCAACACCAGCAACACAGGTTTTACCCATCCCACGAGCGACAACGGCAGCGTGTGAGGTCATCCCACCACGAGCAGTTAGGATCCCTTGAGCAGCGACCATCCCTTCGATGTCTTCAGGAGAGGTTTCTGCACGAACAAGAATAACTTTTTCACCAGCTTCACCACGCTTTGCAGCGTCTTCAGCAGTAAAGGAAATCTTCCCAGTGGCAGCA
>JBIIZK010000002.1:0-20993 GCA_044346305.1 Bacilli bacterium | reverse complement strand
GTGGTTGAAGGTGTGCTTACCATAAATGGTTTGCCCATTCACATTACGCGAATAGGTGGTGATGTTGCTGGCATTGCTTGAAGCAAAGCTCGCTAAATGATTCGGCCAGTATTGTTGATAATAAAAGACTTTGGCATTTCGGTGAATCACCACCAAACCATATTCATCAAGATAATCAATCATTGAGGCATATTGCATGGCTTGGCTTTGACCGAAATTAGGTTCGACATACGACGAGTAGTAAGTGGTGACGTTATTTTCAGTTTTTACTAAATAATTATATTGATTGAAATAGCCATAGGTTGGATAAAACATGAGCGGATTCGCTTTACCAGAAACATTCGGTCCAAAGTTGGTATAAACCACCCCATCTTTGACGCGGTTGATCGGAATTAAATGTTGCATGGTCGTGTTTTCGTGGGTGGTGGATCCATAAACAGAGCGGTATTTATATTGAGATACATAAATCTCAAAATTATCATTTGCGTTCAAGGAACGAGTGGCGTTAACGGCTTGACCAGTCATCACTTGATACACTAAACCACCATTGGCTAAACCAGTTGGTTCAGTACGAACCACTTCACCAGTGGACGTTAACCAATAGGTAAAGGCTTGACCTGTTGAAGGGGCGCTATTGAAAGGAACATCATAATAAGTGGAGTAAAAAGCATTTGGAACATAAAAATAAGTTTTGGTTGAAGATTCATAAGCATTGATTAAATTATTATTCACATACGTATAGCCATACTTATCCTTGATACAACCATTGACAACCACAGAAGCGTTGTTGCTTATGGAAAAGAACGATAAGGACCCATCCGTGTTCGTTTTCATGTCGAAAGGGGAAGGGTTTCCTTGTATCGATACACAACCCCCACTTAGGTTCGTGATGACCGTGTTTTCAATCTTATAAATAAACCCGGATGCATTATCAATCACAAAACTTTGCCGAGTGTCATTAGAAAAATAGTTCGTTTTGTCATAAACTGGAACGCGGTCATAATCACGAACCAAGCTCGCATCTTGCGGTCTTGAATTCAACGTTAAAGGGACAAAGCTAATAAAGGTGTAATTGTTTAAAACAAAAAGTTTATCCACTTGGCCATCAATGTCATCTTGAGTGACGCGTTCAATTTTTTTATAACCTGAATAATGAATTTGGTAACTTTGGTCTTGAATTAACCCCTTAACTTCAATCACACCGGTGATGGGATCTAAATCAATGAGGTTGTTGTCCACAAGATTGGTATAGAGTAATGTGTCGCCTTGTTTGATTTGATAGGTGAAATCATTAAAGGCGGTAAAACTGATGGAAGCATCAATGCTGCGTGCATCAATCTCAATTGCGTTTAAGCTCGTATCTTTGACAAGGCCTTGATAACCAACCGTATACGTTAACCCTTGGGTTAAACCACCAATCGAAATCTCATTGGCAGTGGCACTTAAATCACCGGTACCATTATCAACAATCGAGGCTACAATCGAATCTTGACCTTGTTTGACCGAATATGTTAATCCTTGAATTGAAGTAAATGTAATCGAGGCATTAAAACTTCTCGCAACAACAGTCACTTCTGGATATAAAATTTGATCGTAATTAAACAGCACGTTACCACCATCCACACTGCGTGTCCATGGAGATAAGATTGTGTCACCTGAGGTTAGTCTAAATTCATAATTTTCAACTTGCTTAATCTCGATAACGCCATTTGAGTTAGCAATTACTTCAACCGTAATGGAAGGAGCAACAGCAACCTCGGTTGAGGTGCCTTCAATAGTCTTTTGAAATAAAAATTCAGTCGTTGAGCCAACATCCACTTTCCAATCTTGAAGAACAATATCCCCTTGCCGGGCACGGAATTGATATTGAGGAACGTTCTTAACAACCACATGACCTGGCACGTTGATTGTTTTTTCAACATCGATTGCTTCTGCGGTGGCAAAGACGGATTCATACCCAGTTTGTAATTCATTGGTGACGGTGGTTGTGGTCCTTAAAAACGTGACTTTAATGGTTTGATCGTCCGTCACTTGTGTTTTCGGATCGTAGGTTTCAGTGACTTTCACAACATAATTTTGATCTGGTGACGTTTGCGAAGCTTTTCTTCCTGAAGGCGTGGAGGACGCATTGGCATCTTGACTGTTTTCAATTCCTAATGCTTGCGCATCGGCGACTTGGGCTACTAACGTATCGATGTCATCAAAATCAACTTTCCGATCCGATTCATCTTCCGGAACCGAAGAACTTGTTTGCGACGAACTACTCACGCTAGAACTACTTGAAGAGGACGTGATGGATGAGCTGTTGGACGTGCTAGAAGGAACTGAACTGGATATTGAGGTTGATGGATTCGTTGATGATAAAAGGCTACTAAGCTCGGAAGGTTGAACATTACAACTTGCAAGCATGAGTGTGAATAAGATTAGTCCTGATGCTTTTGTTTTCATAATTAATTTGTCCCCATTTTTCAAATTATAACAAATCTATACCCTCTAATTCATAATCTTTACTTAATTCTCACGTAAAAAAATCAATATCTTGACCAACCATAACATTAGCATCAAAAATCAATAAAAGGGTATTGCCTTGTATACTTTTAAAGTGATTCAAATGGTTGTAATTCTTTTGTAATTATTTAACTTGTAGCATAGTCCTTATAATGAATTTGTTAATGATCATTCAACGAAAAAAATTTTCTGGAGACATTGTTCCGCCATTAACTAAATGGCTCTATGGTATTTCTGGGATGAGTCGAGACGCCGTTGAAACATTAGTATCTGTTTTTTATCTTTTGTTCGTTCAATATGCAGGGGTTTTGGATGAAAATCCTAACCAATATGCATTACAACTTACTGTGATCATCGGTTTTTTATTCATTGCTAGGTTATGGGATGGAGTCTTTGATCCCATCGTAGGTAGTATTATCAATCGGACAAAATGGAAAATCGGAACTTATAAACCATGGATATTTATTGGCGGTAGTGTAAGTGCAATTGCCTTAATTGCATTGTTTGTTGTTCGATTCAACGGATGGTTATTTGTTGGTTTCTTTATCATCACGTATTTAATATGGGAATTTATGTTTACCCTCAACGATATTGCTTATTGGTCGCTATTGCCTGCCTTAACCACAAAAGTCAAACAACGCAATGAGATGACGAGCATGGTAACGATGTTTGCAGCCCTTGGTGCGCTTAGCATTGTTGCGTTTGTTTCTTTAACGATTTCCGGCAATGCGGCTTATCAATATGGCTTGATTGCAACCATTACTGCTGTTGTTTTTTTAATCTTTCAAACTGCGCTCTTTCTTTTTGTCCAAGAAAAAGACAGACCTGAAACATTAAAAGAAAAACCAAAAGGCATTAGTTTACGTTTAATGTATCGAACGTGGTTTAACAACAAACCTTTATTTTGGTTAGTCTGGGTTTTGTTTTTTTATTATATGGGCGCTTCGATTATTAATAATTTTGCCCTGACTTATTTTTATTTTAGCGTGGGTTATGACACTGGAGGGGCCTTGTTACCTATTTTGGCATTGGTTTTTGCTGGCAGCACCATCGTTTGCCAATTACTATACCCAGCATTAGCAAAACGATTCACGAGAATCCAGTTAATCAACTTCTCATTTATTTTATTAGCCATCGGTTACTCCTTGTTTTATGTATTAGGAAGTTTGGGACCCCTCGATTTGATCTCAATCAACGCCTTCACGATTTTACCGATCGGCGTGCTGATCTTTACTGGGCAAACCGTTTTCTATGTCACGATCATGGTGATGCTAAGTAATACGGTCGAATACAATCAATGGCAAACCGGTGATCGACTCGAATCGATTATTTATTCCTTACGGCCTTTAGCAGCAAAAATAGCTTCCTCAATTCAATCTGGGGTTGTGTTCCTGTTCTTGTTTATTTCTGGTATCTATACCGTAACGAATCAAATATCTTCATTAGAAAATCAAAAACAATCGGATTTAATTACGAGTGCAGAAGTCATTACCACTGCCAATGCATTGATTGCCCAATTTCAGTTAGACAATAAGTGGGGGTTAACCATTTTTAAAACCGGTATGATTGTGATTCCCATCATGCTGTTTTATGCAGGCTACTGGATACTAAAACATAAAACAATCATAGATGAACGTCAATATGAACAAATTTTAAAGGATTTAGAAGCAAGAAAATAACCCCAAAGTTTACTGATTAAGCCTTGGATGCTCTTGTATAAGTAAATCAGATAATGAAGGTTTTTCTTCCATTTAAAAGAACTATTTAACCAATCTAGTTATATCTTTTCATTGAATTTGTACTAAGCTTATCTAAAGTTTGTGATAAATTGAATTTAATGGAATATATCAACTTAAACCCATTTGATACAGAACCTCTGTATCGCCAACTTAAAAACGCTATTAAAAAAGCAATCTTATCATTTCGTCTAAAACACCTTGAAGAACTTCCCTCAGAAAACACCCTCGTTGGTTTGTTTGATATTTCTTCAACCGTGGTGAAGTCTGCTTATCAGTCTTTAGAAGAGGATGGGTTAATCCAACGCATTCGTGGTAAAGGAACCTTTGTGAATTATCCTCAAACCATCATGATCAATTTACCATTTGTTTATGCATCCAACACCAACATTGATTATGATGTCACCAACCTTGCTGCACTCAAATTAAATTCTAAATCCCCAATTTGGTCATACTTTCCGCAAGCAAAATCCATTACTAAAATTCGGCGATTAATCAAGATGAATAAAATCTTAACCACGTACCAAGAAGTTTTCTTACCAAACCAATCTCGAGAAACTTTAAACGATTTGATGGTTGCTAAAAAGCGATTAAAAGAAGTGATCATTAGTACCGCCATGGATGCCCAAAAAGGTAAATGGATTAACCAACACGGAATGAAGAAAGCTAGTCATATCGAAGCTAATTTCTTAAACATTCCCATTGGCGCACCTTTGCATAAACTTTTCAGTACGATCCATGAATCGAATAAAATTATTGGTTTGGTGTTTACCTTTATTCGTGGAGATATCGTATCGTTCCGATACGATCGAAAGTTATGAAAGAATTTTTTGACTTCGATCGTCGTAAAAAAGAAGACGTGGTTAACCAAGTGGTGACTCAATTTATTGCATACGTTAACGACTATAAATTAATTACTGGAACCCCATTACCAAATCTTGAATTGGTTAAAGAAGAACTTCAACTTACTGCAAAAGAATTACAAGCTATCATGACCAATTTATCTGATAAAGGTTATTTAACCTACAACAAGAGCAAGGATCAATATTTTGTTCATTCTCCATCCCCAAAAGGCGATTTTCTAATTAGTGTTGCTCCCGCTTATCGCGAAATCATCAAAGCTGGAAAAAAACCAACCGTGGTGACCCTTGAAAAGAAAGTTATCACGCTTAATTCCGAGATGGCCAAAACCTTTCAAATGGGCGTTGGAGAACGCGTCTTGCATTATCGACGATTCATCGCCGCAGATGATTTACCTATCTTCTATATTGATTTCTGTTTATCACTAGATCGTTTACCCGGTGTTCAATCGATGTTCAAAGATAACGAACCACATTTGGAAATTGTTTTACAAAAATTCTCAACTCAATATAAATTTCATGTCAGGGATCTATCGATTGTGACAGCCCCGCGTGATATCGTCAAACTTCTCCACCCCCATGAAGAAGGCATGATTTGTACGTTAGGAAAATACAAATTCTTTAATGGCAAAGGCGAAATCGTGGAATCTGGGTTTGCTTATATGACAGAATTAACTGAGTTCACCACCACCACCACCGACTTAACTGAATTATTGATTTAATATCTTGATGACAAAGGTTTTTGTTGATGAAACCTAGTCGCTTCCAAGATGAATTTGCTTAAGTTGGTGGGTGGTCAGTGAAATCAAATATAACCCTGTAACTTCTAAACCCCTCGCTTGGACATATCGTTGATACATACTTAATTGTTGCTGATAGGCAACGTCATCGATGTTGTTGGTTTTATAATCAAGAATGGTCGCTTTTCCATTTTCAATCACGAGTAAATCAATGATGCCTCGTTGACCTGTCCCCTCATCTATGTATGCGTACTCTTTTAAGATTGTCACTTGTCCTAATTGATCTTTTTTAGAAAGTTCGAGAAAGTATGGTTGCTTTAACAACGTATCAATCCTTTGGCGATCAACCTTCGAGGGGATGAACGATGTATCCAAGGATTTAAAATCCAACAAAAACATGCATTCGTGTAAATACGTCCCGTAGGCTAAAGCTTGATCATCCGTCTCTTCATCCATTGCTTTGCTCGCGCGTTTTGGTAAGACCACATCAAACGATTGACTGATCGAATCAAAAATCAGTTTCTTTGATTCACTTTTTTGAATAGGGTCGTCAAGGGAAGAAAGTGGCAATTGAGGATCAACCCATGTGCCTTGATTGCCTTCATCCGTGATTGTTTGATGATACAAATGCATGAAATCTGAAAATGATCGAGATTTTTCAATATCCACCAACGCTTTGGTTTCGCTAGATTCTAAGACGAGGATCATTTTTTCTTTAGCCCGGGTTAACGCAACATACCAAAGGCGAACTTCTTCAGAAATGATTGCTTGTTTCTCTTCTTGAAGAATAAGATCAGCAAAGATTGGGCGGGTGTAAACAGCTTCCGGATAAGGCAACTGAATGCCATAGGTTTTGGAGTAATGGTATAAACCCTTGGTATCCATCATGTTAAACCCTTTGGTTAACCCAGGATAATATACATACGCAAATTCCAACCCCTTGGCTTTATGGATTGTCATCATTTGAACCGCATTCTCGCTTTGTTTAGGCGAGGCGATCGTCAAATCGACGTCTAAGGATTGGCTCTGCGTTAAAAATTGACCAAACGTTTCTACGGTATAACCAAGTTCACTTAATTGATACGCCTTTTGTATTAACCCTTCAAGACGAGCCACGTTGGCAGGTAAGTCAGGAAGGGTTAATAGTTTTTCTTCTAGGTGGAGGTCGAGAACAACACGTTGCAACCATTGATGTAACGTCAAGGTTTTGCCGAGTTGAACCCATTGTCTTAAATGCGCATCAATGCCAAAGGCTTCCAACGGTTTTTTTCCAGTCGCAAATAAGTACAAATCTTGATCAGAAGTTTGGTAGAGAAAACTTCTTAACACAGACACATAGGCGTGCTTATTAGCATCATTAACGTGACCCTCTTGATAACGATTGACCAAGGTTATCAGGTTATAGATGACCCTAAAAAAATCAGAGTTTGATAAATCTCTTTCAGCAAAAACCTCAAGAGGTATTCCAGCCTCGTTAAACACTTCAATGAATGATTCAAAGTTTGATTTTCGATCAATTAAGATTGTGAAATCTTTAAAGGCAATTGGCCTAAGCTTGTTCGTATCGGTGTCTAAAACCATCGTGCGTTGATTAATCTTATGAATGATATCGTTTGCAATAAGACGAGGTTCATTGAGTTGAGGATTGCGATCACTTTTTTGATAGCGCAAAACCTCCATGTGATAATTCATACGTTCATCTTTTAATGTTTCATATAAACTTTGTCCAGCTTGTAAACGTTGATGCTCATCGTAGGCAATCCCACCAAATTCAGACGACATAATCTGCGAAAAGATCGCATTAATGTCTGCCAATACTTCTGGTCGAGACCGGAAGTTTTCTTGAAGGATAATTCTTGTTTGATGTTTATCCTTACTCGTTTGATAATCTTTGTATTGATTGAATTTTTCATAAAACAACTTAACATTCGCGTTGCGAAACCGATAGATTGATTGCTTGACATCGCCAACCATGAATAAGTTTCGATGACTCATTTTTTGTAAAAAAGAATCTTGTAAATCATTCGTGTCTTGGTATTCATCGACCATGATAAACCTGAATTGATGTTGAATGGCTTCATGGATGGAAGGAATGTCCATCAACTTTTTTGCTAACTTAGCGATGTCGGAAAAAGGAAAACGTTGAAGCATCTTTTTCTTCATGTCTAATCGGTGATTCAGTTCCATCAAAATACTGAGGATTGCCTTAACGTGAGGTTGCGTTGATTGATAATGATTCAATTGGTTTTCAATCGGAACCATGGCAGCATCTGCTTTTAAGGCTAAAATATCGAGCTTGAGACGGTCTCTTAATTGCTTATCTTCCTCGCCAATCGATTTTGGTTTGAGTCGGGGAAATGATACAAGTTGAATAGACTTAAGTAAATCATCGAGCGTCGGTTGAACTAACCATTGCTTGGTTAAGGTTAGGAAGAATTCCGTTTGTTCACTGCTTTCAAACTTAGAGGCAAGCCGTTGAATCAACAAAATTTCTTTTCGATAATATTGATAGAGTTCTTCTGCTTTTTCTTTTTTCCAAGCCGATTGAAAGAATTGATCAACGTAGGTTCGGTAAAACCCTAGTTTATCTTCAAGTAAGTCAGCTTTCTGATCAACTTTTAGAATAAATGCTTTCAGGGACTCATCTTGGTTAATCACGTACGCTTGAATGAGCTTTAAAAAATCTGGGGTTGGATGTTGATATTGTTCCAAGAAAATCGTTTCTAATGTTTGTTTCCGTTCGATGTCATAAAGGGTTTCTTCGTAGACTCCAACTTGGGGGTTGAATTGATAGACATGCCCGTATTTTTGAAGTAAATACAGCGCATATGCGTCAAAGGTCATGATAAATGCCTGGTCAATCTCACTGGCTAGATCATGGCGATTGGCGTTAACAAATTCTTTGCGAATACGTTGCTTCATTTCTGATGCTGCGGCATTGGTAAAGGTTAATAGCAACAATCGTTGAAGCGGGATTCCATCTTCAAGAACAAGTTTCTTCACGCGTTCGGTGAGAACTCTAGTTTTACCACTGCCAGCACCGGCAGCGATTAAGACATCACCCAAAAGGTGGTTTTTCGCAAGTAATTGCGATTTAGTCAACATCGCCATCAGCATCCACCCATCCTTTTTTTGCCATCTCGATAGACTCAACATCGCTTGGTTTACGGAAACACGTATCTAAAAAAGGACAATAGTCACAAGATGACTTCCCTTTGATATGTTTGGGATTGATCACATACGCTTGACGACGAATGCCTTGGCTTGCTTGTTCAATCTTTTCTTTGGCTAAGGTTGCATAGGCGGCCATCGTTTCTTCGGATTTGACGTGATTGGTTTTTCTAAATTCACCTGATTTAACAATCGAAACACCTTCAAGAAACTGACTTTGTCCATCACGAATGGTTTCATCAAACCATTGAAGTTTATGACGATCACTGACGGCAATCCCGTCCAATTGCAAAGATTTTGGATAAAGTTGACCATCCAACTCAATGGTTTTAGGATTCATCGAGGTTTCAATAATATGTTGAATAAATAATCCAAGTATTTCTTTGCCTTGGAATGAGGGATGTTCTTGCAGCATCAAGGCATAAATCGGAAGTTGGAGTGACCAACCAAAAGGGATGAGTTGTTCATCAAAACTTTCTGCTCCGGATTTGTAATCCACCACGCTTAAGTACTCACGACCTTGGTCATCCCTGACCATGATAATTTTATCAATATAACCAACTAAACTCGTCTTGGCATCATGTTGATAGACAATTTCTTTTTCCACTTCCACCCTTGGATTCGACATCGCTTGCAGATGACGAAGATTAAATTCACAAACGCGAAGCAGTTGTTTTTTTAAATGAGAAAACAACACCCCTTCTTTTGCGGTTAATGATGGTTGATTCTTTAAAGCTTGGTCAAAGACCGAATCAAATTGGGATAAATCTGTTCCCATGGTTTCAAACACTTCATGGGCGAATGTCCCAAGATGCATATAGAATTCGTCTTGATCCATCGGTTTGACTTTTAAAACCCGACCAACAAAATATTTAAAGGAACAAGAATAATAATCTTTTAATGCAGAATAAGACAACCGCAAGGGTTTATCGAGCGGGTTTGCTTCAATTGGAGTATAGGCGTTGTCAAAGAGATTAACCTTCTCAGGAAATGCTTGTTGATAAGCTTTCAAATAAGGATTCACGTCTTTCAGTTGTTTGGCGATGTATTCATATTTTACTTTTCTCATGACACCAAGGCGTTGACTGTAATCAATGCCATTCACCACGTGAAGTCCTTGAGCCATGGTCAGTTTCCATTGGTTAATCCAAGGTGAAGGAATCATCACTTTTCCCTCTAGGATTCGGCAATAGGAAAAATACCGTTGAGTCGCTCTTGAAAGCAGCGAGGTCAAACGTTGGGTTTGGATGGTTTGCTCTTGCAAACTAGTAAGGATACCTAGGTTCGCTTTCTCAGCATCACTTAAATAGTCTTTATCACGAGTGGTGCTTGGGTAGCGACCTTGGACAAAACCTAGGACAAAAACATGATCAGTGACACCAGGTGCATGTTCTTTCACCACTTGAATTGCGTTTCGATAACGTGGTTGCTTTAACCGTGTTTGTTGAAACCGATAACGAAGGTAATCAAGTTTAGCGGAAGGATTTAAGGTTAACCCTTGATATTCATTAAGGAAAGGAACCACGATGGTCCAATCAGGATGTGTCGTCAAAGAAGAGGAAGCAAGGAGGGTATTCAGATCAAGGCCACGCTCAAGATCCTTGAGAATGACTTGAACCAAAGGTAGTGAGAATAACGTTTCTTGACTCGGTAATTGAATCGGAATTTGAAAATATTGGGATTGTCTTCTAAGTTCATAATGGTAGGAAAACCCAGGATCAATCAAATACATCGATGATAGGGCTCTTCCTTGTTTAAGGTGGTGAGCAATCCGATTAAAAAATCCAGAAACTTCATCTTCAAGGTTGTCGTAAACTTGAACCTCGCCTTGAGGTTGACTCCAATCACTATCAGCAACATCGAAGCGGATTCCTTTTGCATTCAGGTGATCAAGAAGCGTTTTATCGTCATGTAGATACCCATCGATCAAGATTCTTTTTCCTTGGTATTTATATGTTGAAAATATATTGGTTTTGATTAAGCTTTCCTTAAGGAGCAATTGATAAACTCGAAAGATTTTTGGATAAGGCCCTTGAAGAGAAAGTTGATCAATTGGAAAATGTTTCAGCGTCGATAATAAGGTGCTAGCCTCTTGATGCCCCATCTGAAAAGCTTCCATGACCTTGACCGTCGCTGGCTGATGATCAAAGTCAAAGGTGACATCGTTAAGAAACTGGTCTTTGGTAAGGAGTTGAAAACGATATGTCCAGCTAGCTTGTTTAAGTTTTAAATAAAATGAATGAAAAGAAAAAGGCGCGATGATAAAATCGACGTTTTTTATCTGAATGTTGAGATCATGCCAAGTTAATTTGCTCATCAAAATATGATTAATTATAACATGCGAAAAATACTCTATTTTACTGAATAAAAAAGAATGAATGTTAAATTTTTGTGACGGTTAGAGTAACAGACTGATTCGTTAAACTCGTGACGTTAACTTGGTAACCAATCAAACTTTGGTCATTAAATCGACCCGTTTGATGGTAAAAGAAACTGGCATGAGTGGTGGCTGGATTAAAGGTATCCCCTTGTCTAAATAAAGTCGCATTGGTGGCAATTTCTTCATCAATAAATGTATTGACACCATTTTTTTCAATTAAGTGAAGAAGTTTATAGTTTTCGTTTGCTGAGAACTCTACCGAATTGCTGTGAGCAATGAAAGGGTAGCTGTTTGGGTTAATGAGCGAATCCGTATAGCCTAGGAAATCGCCAGTGCTATTCGAGTATCTTCCTAACCGTGCATCAACATGATAAATTTTTACACCTGGTACCGTAAAACCTCTGGTTTGATTTCCAGGATACATTGCTTGTGAATCTTTTAAGTTGATCCCAGTTGGTGTGTAGAACTCAAACACCAAGTAATTATCAAATGCTGATCCGTTCCAATTGTTACCCAATAAGAAAAACTCACCCGAGGATTCAAATGGTTTTAGGACCACGCTGGTTGTGGTTTGGTTCCCACTCAAGACGAATGGACTAACCCAATCAAGTAAGTATTTGGAAAATGCATTGTGATCCAAGATGTTGTAATCCATCATGTCTAAACCACCTGCTGCACCCCAATCATCATCGGAGTATGTATAGTAGTCGTCTAGCCCAAAGGCGTGCCCTAATTCATGGATATACGTATGGGCATCCAAACCGTTTACACCATATCCTTCATGCATAAAATCAAAACTCGACCACACCAACGTCATGCCAACCGGGCTATTCACATTTGCGTTTGCATAGTTGTTGTAATGCCAATAAGTGTAAGCCCAATAAACATCATCGCCAGCTCCTGGATAGAACGCATTGCTTGAATTTGGATTGTTATAAACTAAATAAACCGAATCAATAAAACCATCTTGATCAACGTCATATTCAGTAAGGTTATTTCCTGACGTGGTTTTATACCAAGTGACCGCTGCATCAAGCATCGCCCACGTAGGATCAAAGGCGTTAGGATAATCTCCTTCGGTGGTCGTTAACGAAGCAAACTGACTGGAAGACCAAGATGAGTCAAACCAATCGGTAACCACACCTGTTAATGTTAAGGCTCCATAACTTGATTGTTCATAATACGATTTAACTGAGTGCCATGATGTTTCAGAAGCTTGACCGAAAAATGTTTTTCTAATTTGTTCTTTTCTTGATGCACAAATCGAGCCACAACGATAATCGGTGAAGGTCACCGGAATAACCAGTAATTTAACCTCTCCTGTCGTCGGTAAGGCATAAAGACCACTCGCCGATCGGTATTGATTAATGTCGATGGTTGGGGCATTGTTTTTTAAATAACCAACTGAGTTGGCAACAGAAGTCGAAGAGGAAATGGATGTGGACACCGTTGGTGACACGCTACTTGAAATGACGCTACTGGAAGTCGACGTGGTTACAGAAGTCGTCACACTTGGTGACGAGGTATTGCTACTGGCACTAGAAGAAAAAGAAACTGAAGGCAAAACAATTTCACACGAGGCAAGCAATAAAGTCAATAAAGTCATCGGTACAAATAATTGTTTTTTAATGGTTTTCATTAACCTGATTTTATCATTTTTACCTTAAATGTTTTAAGATAGATGCATGAGTCGAAATAAAATCTCTCCTCTAAACTCAACCTTATTCTTCATGATTGGTTTTTTTGTATTCCTCGTCATCTTGATGCAATTTGATCGCGCATCCGAATGGTGGACCATCACCATCGCTCGATATTATCACCAATCATTTGCTTGGTTATTTTCATTGATCCCATTTTCATTGATGGAAATCTTGGTTGTCTCGTGGGCGGTTCTTCTTGCTGTGAATTTTATCAAAGCCATTCGTTTTGCAATCAAAAAACAATTCACTCCTTCCTTAAAATCATTACAAATTTCAATGATTACCTTGTTAGTCATGACCAATCTTTATGTAGCAACAGCAGGGATGGCATATCGCCGAGATCCGGTGATGATCCCTCAATATGAAGAGGATGTTTTATACACCGAATATTTAAACGTCGTTGAATTCTATGCCGAACAATTTAATCAATCATCAACTCAATTAACCTTTGATGAAGAAACTGGTTCAGTGATCAATCCTTATTCTTTGGAACAACTCAACACGATCATCCATGACGCTTTTGTTAACGCCAACCTAGATTCAACGTATTTCACCTCGTATTCGACGAGGGTCAAACCTTTATTAACTTCTTTTCTCTATCGTGAATTTCATATCACAGGCGTTCATTTTGCCCCAAGCACCGAGGCAACCATTAACGTCTTGGTTCCTGACGCATTGATCCCTTACACGATGATCCATGAACTCGTCCACGCCAAAGGGGTCATGCGTGAAGATGATGCCAACCTCGTCGCTTTGTATGTTTGCTTATGGAGCAATGATCCTTATTTACAGTACTCAGGTTACTTCAATACTTTTTATGCCTTGCTTAATTTAACAAAATATATGGGTGATTCCACTGCTTATGGTCGCGTCTATCAGTCCTTATCGCAAGCCATTCGTCGTGATTATCAATTTCAACAAGCTTATTGGGAAAATTATGATTTACTCGATACGTTTGCCCGTTGGGTCAACGATACTTATTTGAGACTGTTTGGAACAGATGGCGTCTCTAGTTATACCGATGTGCCATCCATCATCACGATTGAAGATGGAGAAAACACCATCGAAGTCATCGATGAGTTTTCCCCTTACCAAAAACTATTTTTTTATCGATACTTTATTTTGAACGCTTCTTAAGACGAATCATGTGAGTGTTGCCAACTTTGGTCATTTCATAGTCGTTTTTTAATTCATTTTGGAAAAAAGAAATCGGCTTTTGTTTACTGGCCCCATAGTTCTTTGGATTAAAGTCCTTCATTTGCACACGCAAGGCTTGAATCACGGAAGCAAAATCAGCATATTCATCGCCATCGATTAGATCGTCGATGATCTTATCCACAATCGCAATAAGGTCATTGAGAATTGGACTCTTGGTGCTGACATTTTGACTGGAAGCAATTTTTTCAACCGAGATGAAGGTGTTGCATGCATCTTTAAAGTTTTCAGAGGCTTTGTTATCACCGGTACCGACGACATACCGATTATGTTTTTGAATGGTTTTGATTAATGGGGTAAAGTCAGAATCGTTCGTTGCAAGGCAAACACAATCAATATAATCATGATTTAGTAATTCCATGGCCTCAATGGTAATGCCAATATCAACCGCATTTTTCCCTGAAGAATAGGCAATTTGAGCCCGAGGTTCAATCCCAAAGCGCATAAACTTATTTTTAATCGTGCTGTCATTAAAATTAGAGTAATAAGCGTATTTAATAATCACATCACCAATGTCATTCAAAGCTTCAAACAAAATTGGAAAGTATTTTTCTTGGTTAAAATTATCGTAATCAATAAGCAAGGCGATTTTTTTTCTTGATTCCATACTTGAATTGTATCAAAGCTAAACCCCTTTGGATATGTAGAATCACGAAGAGACATTGATCAGCATCAATTCTTGAAGTTGACGGTTCTCTAAAATCAAGGCAACAATCTCTTTGAATTCAGTTAGGGTTAAGGTTTCCGCATGTGTCATTCTATTTCTTAGTTTTGAAATCAAGAACGCTTGTTCTGCTAAATTAATAAGTTTGCCTTTCCCTTGCCCACTCAGTGGTAAAAAGGACGTGCGCTTAATCCAATACTTCTCAAACAAGGGAGCAATGGATAAACCACTTGGATCGACTTGTTTGCTTTCTTGCTGGGCAAGTTTGTGGCTAATATCAAGGATAAAAGGGATGCTACCAATTGAGAAGTTTTCTGGGTCTGTGGCGCGATACTGATAAGGTTCTTGGTCCATATCAAGAATAGAAATATAACGACCTTTTTTTGAATGAGGAGGGATTGAAAGTTTAGGAGCAATACCTTCTTTGATTAAATATTGGATGTAGTCCTTGAAAAATAACTTATAGCATTCATGTTCGTAAGCTTTCACAAATGGCAAGGCAAATGAAGAGTAATCTTGGATGGTGTCATTATCAAGCAGCTTTGACATTCTTGATGATAAATAAAACGCAGTCTTTACCATCGTCTTGGTTTTTGGATCGGCTTTTCGCCACAAACTTAAATCAAACACTTTCTCAATGTAGAGTTGAATCTTATCGACGTCATAAATGGTTTTGATATCTTCAAAAAAATCCAAGTGATGATGTTGATGGATTGCTTGTTTAGCCTCGTTCACAAAATCATCAACGGATAATGGAAACCCCACCCCTTCTAGGGTGGATAGTTTTTGTTTTAATTCATCGTACTGACCTAATTTAAGGTCCATCTGGGCCTGGAAGTACAAGGCAATCTTCTTCCGCTCAGAATCAATGACGTTTTTTAAATGGTTTTTTGCTTTATTGGACTCATTCAACAACGAGTACCAAATACCTTTAAGCAAATCGAGAAATGGATACGCTTGTTTGTTATCCTGAATCCGTTCAATCAATTCAAGAAGTTTTTGACGAGTTAAATGAAGATCAATAAAAGCATTTGAGAAATAAACTTTATAACGATGGAAATGATACAAACTTGATGATTCATATGGTTTATGACCTAGAGTGACGAGTAGCAAAAACAAAACAAGATCTGGATCTTGTTTCCATTGTTGTTGCTCATAAAACGCTTTGCATTCTTTAAGGAGATAATTCTTAATGTCTTCTGTCTTCACCAACGGATGTGTCACGAGATGATGATCGGCCAACCAATAGATTAAATTCATCGCGATGCGATCATTGGCCTCCACTTGAGCTGTGGCAATGGATGCAAATTGATGAGTTAAAACATAATGGAATAAGCGCTGGGTGGTTGCCTTCATGCTTTTATTTTATCAACAAATAATGCAGAAAAAAATTTTATTCTTCAGAATCGACTTTTTGTTCTTCGATCTTAAGATTTTCACCTAGCGATTCAAGATTTTTGAGCTTGGATTGAATCATTCGGGTTCTTGTGCCAATTAATCGGTCGAGTTCGCTGCCTGCCGATTGAATCTTTTCTTGGGCTTTTGCTAAGACCTCGGCAAATTTATCGAATTCACTTCTTGCATTGGCAAGCACATGCCACACTTCTTGGGATTTCTTTTGAATAGCAAGGGTTTTAAACCCAATTTGTAAGGAGTTTAACAACGCGGCCATTGTCGTTGGTCCTGCAAGGACAACGTTGTATTTGGTTTGAAGTTTTTCCACCAAACCCCGGCGGATGGCTTCGGCAAATAAACCTTCTACTGGTAAGAATAGCACCGCAAAATTGGTCGTATAAGGAACCTCGATGTATTTACTGGCGATATCATCTGCGAACCGTTCGATTTTTGCTTCAAGGACTTTTAACGCAGCATCGACTTGTTTCATGTCGTTGGTGTCATACGCAGTTAAGACCGTGTAATAATCCTCTAATGGAAATTTTGAATCAATCGGTAAGAACAAAGGATGATTGCCGTCTCCTGGTAAACGAATGGCATATTCAACGCGTTCACTAGAACCAGGTCTTGTTGGGACTTCTTTTAAATACATATCTGGTGATAAGATTTCTTCTAAGATTCTTCCTAGTTGAATTTCACCCATGATGCCTCGGGTTTTCACATTGCTTAAAGCCCGTTTTAATTCATCAACACCCGACACCAATCCTTGCATTTCTCCAAACCCTTTTTGCACTGTTTCAAATTGAGAACTAATCAATTGGAATTTTTGGGTTAACCGTTCTTCTAAGGTCTTATTTAACTTTTCGTCGACAGTTTCTCTCATCTTTTCAAGTTTGTCCGCATTGTCTTTTTGGAGTTTTTCCAACATCGAAGTCGTGGTTTGTCTAATCGATTCAAGTTTGTTTTCATTGGTAAGCGTCAGCGTTTCCAATTGTTTCGTCAACTCAAGCCTTAATTGCGTTTGCCCTTGAAACGAATCGGTTTGTGATTGGCCAACTTGTCTTTGCATCATCATTAACACGTCATTCACAGCTTGGTTCGCTTGTTTAATCGATCGATCAATTTGCTCATTCATGTTTTTTAAATCTTGAATGGTTAAGGATGAGTTGGTTTTATTTTGTTGGCGTAACACCACAAACAAAAGAATGAAAAGAACGATAAGTGTGATACTGATAAGAATGATGTTAATGATATCCATGGTGTAATTCCTATCCTTAATTATAACGGATTTCATCACAACTACTTGGATATATTTACATACAAAGGATAAAATAAGGTCATGAAGAAAGTGAAAAAGGATTCCGTTGTTAATTATTTCCAACGTTTTGAATTTCCAGGAGGAATTCACCTTTATCCCTTGGATCATCTTGATCACTTAACCCCCTTACGAACTGTCAGCAAGCAACGGGGAGGAAACATTAAAACCTCCACCGGAGCCAAGATTGCCTATGAATCCAAACGTGAACAAAAAGAAATCTACCGAATTCTCAATGTCTTGGAAGCCACCTCTGTTCATACCCAAGGTGTGGAACTAATCACCCGTTCTGGTAAAAAGTTTTATCCTGATATCATTGCTCAACTCGGGGATGGCACTGTGGTCATGGTGGAAGTCAAACATGTCCTAGACTTTATTTGGGATGATGTGATTGAAAAATACCAAACGATGATTGCTTACTGTAAAGCCCATGGTTACGGCTGTGGGTTAATGGATGGCAAATGGCGAGACTTTCGCTTTCTGCAACAAGGGGGAACCATCCATTTCCCTAAGGTCATTGATTGGTTTGAAAAGGTGATTGACCGCAAAGGAACATTTACCTTAAAAGATTTACGTCTTCACTTTAAAGAAGAAAAGTATTGGCCAACCTTGGTAAGTTACTGTCTTGTCAACGGATACCATGCTCACGTTTCCTTTCGGAACCCAGATTGGGAAATTAACCTAAAATCCTCTTCCTCAATTATGCTAAGATAAATCTACCCCCTTACGGAGGGGGTTGCATGAAAAAAACCACAACACAAAAAGATGTCAATTTATTATTAAAGACTGCTGAAGGGCAGTTAAAAGCTATTTTATCCATGTATGAAGATCATCGTTATTGTGTTGATATCACCAAGCAAGTGCTTGCATTACAAGCCTTGTTAAAAAAGGCCAATAACCTAATCCTTCGCGATCACATGGATCATTGCGTTAAAGACGCGCTTAATAATAAAAAACCTGAAGAAAAATTAAAAGAATTATCGGAACTGATGAATTTAATTCAACAATGAAAAAAATATACATTGGTTCCTTTTTATCGTTATTGGTATTGGCAAGTTGTGCAGGGACCTCGAATGGTTTAACCCAACCCAAAGACTATGTTAACTTTTGGGCCTTAACTACAAAAATTGATGTCAACATCACCATAAGCCAAGCGAATTTAACCTCTATTCAAACTTATGGTCAAGAAAAGCATGGTCAGTACAATGATTATTATTTTCCTGCCACCATCACCTTTAATATCAACGATGATACGTATGTCTTTGAGGAAGCAGGGATTCGCCAAAAAGGTAATATTTTCTCAAGAGGCCCATTTCTTAATGAAGATGCTAGATTGGATAGACCGTTCCATTTTCGAATGTCATTTGACGAAACCTATGATGAAGACTTTTATCGTTCATTAAACCTTCAAAAGACTTGGCAAGTAGAAGATCCAGCGTATCAAACTAGAAAAGATCGCCGGTTGTTTGGGATGAAATCGTTGGAATTTAAATGGAACCGTTCCGAAGATCCTTCTTTAGTCAATCAAGTTTATGCATCGTCGTTATTCAAAACTCATGGGGTGATTACCCCTTACTCAACCTTGGCAACCCTGTCTCTGCAAACAGAAAATCAAGGGCACGAAGTTGGCATTTATACAATCAATGAAGCGATTGATGATATTTTTATCGCCCGTCATTTTCAACCCGCGAATGCCAATGGTGACTTATACAAAGCTTTGTATCCTAATCAACTCCTTCTCAGTCAGATGGCAAGAATCAATTCCTTTACCAATGACTATGCATTTCTTCCCGCAATGGTTGGGGTTGAAGATACCGAGGAATTCTATCACCCAGTTTATGACTTAAAGACCAATCGAAGAACCTCTCAACACGAGCAGTTAATGACGCTCGTAAAAACATTAGCAACCTTAAATCGATTACCAACCCCAGAAGAACGCCTAGAATCTCTCAATCGGATTGTAGATATCGATGCATTTTTGATGTACGTTGCTGTTAGTTATTTAACCGGGAACCCAGATGATATGCGTAACAACATGAACAATACGTATATTTATTTTGATAGCGTCACCAACAAAGCTTATTTTATTCCTTATGATTTAGACTGGAGTTTAGGGTTAACCTGGGATAGTGAAATCACCGAAAGCATGTATAAGAAAAGTCCTTTATCGACAAGAAACTCCTTTGATCAAACCATTCGTAATCCCCTTTATTGGTATACGATTTTAACTGGTCAACAAAACGAAGCAACCTTGTATCCCATGATTGGCAATTATCGGCAAACGTACAGTGAGTTGGTGATGGCCATCTATCAGGAACCATCTTTTTCTCTTCAAGCCTACCAAGATGTCTATCAGGCTAAATCAGAACTATATCGATCGTATTCAAGTACCATTGATTCCAATTCGCGTTTTGTCAACATCAACAATTTCACCACACACTTTACCGAACTTCTTATCACCATTTCAACCTCGTTATAAATGTAATCCTTTTCCAATGTCTCTTATCAAGAAACCTTTTTAACGACCCTAGGTTTTAAACTTGGTGTTAGAAAGAAGGAATCGATATGAAAAAAGGATTGGTTGAAATGGTCTTCATCTTAGACCGAAGTGGCAGCATGCGTGGGTTGGAAGCAGATACAGTGGGTGGTTTTAACAGCCTGATCGAGAAACAAAAACAAGCCTCAGGGGAAGCATTGGTGAGTTTGGTCCTCTTTGATGATCAATTTGAAGTCGTTCATCATCGGCGAGTGATCGCTTCCTTAGAACCTTTAACCAAGGATATTTATTATGTTCGAGGGTCAACGGCCTTGGTGGACGCTGTAGGCCGGGGTATTGAAAAGATTAAACATGTGCATCGGGAGTTAGGTAGCGACAATACACCAGAAAAAACCATGTTTATCATCACGACGGATGGTCAAGAAAATGCGAGTAAACAATACAACACGCACCAACTTAAAAGATTGCTCTCAGAGCAACAAGAAAAATTTGGATGGGAATTCCTCTTCTTAGGCGCTAATATTGATTCGTTTGCAACTGCAATGGACCTTGGCATTCAACGAAATCGTGCCGCCAATTTTCAAGCAAGTGAAGAAGGCATCAAAAAGAAATTCTACGCAGTCAATGAAACGATTGCTCGCTTCCGCATGAATGACGAGAAGT
Organism: Bacilli bacterium; assembly: GCA_044346305.1. Classification (GTDB taxonomy): domain Bacteria; phylum Bacillota_I; class Bacilli_A; order RFN20; family CAG-826; genus UBA970. Next base: position 149 of record JBIIZK010000002.1, on the reverse strand, counting down.
TCATGGATAGTTTAAAAACCCATTTGCCTGAAGACGATACCAAAAAAAAGAAATAAACCTTCTTATAAAAAAGAACGAGTCTAAGTAGACCCGTTCTTTTTATTCTTTTATTGAAGACATATCGTTAAGGTTTGGTTGTGTCTGCGTCG
>JBIIZK010000040.1:0-6296 GCA_044346305.1 Bacilli bacterium | reverse complement strand
ATCATTGACAAACCTCAAGGGATGGTGGTTCACCCAGCTCCTGGTCATCCAGATGGAACCCTAGTCAACGCCTTGTTATTTCACCTTAAAGATCTCAGTGGTATCAACGGTGAAAAACGTCCAGGCATCGTTCATCGATTGGATAAAGATACCTCAGGTTTATTGGTCGTGGCTAAACATGATCAAGCCCACCGTATCTTAGCAGAACAATTAAAAGATCATTCAATGAAACGTGATTATTACGCGTTGGTGCGTGGCGTGATTAAAGAAAACAAAGGTAAAATTATTGCTCCGATTGGTAGAGACCCTGATGACCGAATTGCCATGGATGTGATTGAAACTGGCAAACCTGCTGAAACCACTTTTGACGTCATAGAAAGGTTTGCTCAGCATACGTTGATTCAATGCCATTTATCCACTGGGCGTACTCATCAAATTCGTGTCCATATGAATTTCATTCATCATCCTCTAGAAAGCGATCCTGTTTATATGCCGCAGAAACATCCACTACATCCACATGGACAAATGCTGCATGCATATCAATTAACACTCACCCATCCTGGCACCAATAAAAAAATGACTTTTAATTCATCCTTACCAGAATATTTTGAAGCGATCTTGAAGAAATTAAGATCCTAGACGATCGGTAATTTTCTTTAAAGTTTTAAAGTTAGTTTTGCAAATAGATTTTAACGTTTCTAATCCGTGATGCTGGGCAAATTCAAAGGCAAATTGTTCAACTTTGTCAGAAGCCCCAAAAGGGATTTTAACCGTAAATAATCGTCCCAAGTCATTCATCGCTCGAATAAATTTTGCTCGAGCAAGAATGCTACTTGCAGCAACCGCTAGAAATTGACTCTCTGCTTTTTCTTTTAAGACCAAGTTTGGAATAGGTTTTTGCCCAGTTAAATAACTATGAAATTTTTCTTCGCTAGCAAATTGATCAATGATCATTGGGGCATCCACATTCACTTTTTCTTTTAATGTTAACAACGCATGATGATGAAGTTTTGCTTTGATTTCGTTTAGGTTATAGCCCTTGGCAACCATCGCTTGGTATTTTAAGGGATTAACAATGGTGGTCACATGAGCAATCCGGCCGGTCATTTGGTCAGCCATTTTTAAAATGATTGGATCTGCAATCAGTTTGGAATCGGTAATCCCAAGTTCCGTTAAAAATTCTACATCTTTATCAAGGACAAGACTAGCCGTTACAACCACTGGTCCAAAGAAGTCGCCGGTGCCAACTTCATCACTACCATAATGAGTCGCAACTTTTTTACTTGGTTGATTGGTTTTTAACCAAAGCGCAGCATCTTCATCAAATTCAAAACCTTGATAAAGCACTTTGCATTTTTCAGCTTTTGCTTCATAAACGGATATCGTAAAGTGTTCTAATTTTGCAAAAAATACAATTGAAGGATGAGGAGATTTTTCTTTATGGTCAGCATAAAAATCTTTAATTTTACTAAGAAGGGACTCAGGCACCAGAAGGGTTTTGGTGCTGGGTGTTATTTTTTTCACTATGGCTATTATATCATTTATCAACGAGTCAATCGTGAATCAATGATATAGTTATCTTAAGATGAAATCGTTAGTCAACATCCTCGAAATTCCCTTAATTCTAACTCGCATCCAATCCGACACCAAGACAGTTCTTGGTCAAACATGGATTATGGATGAAAGCTTTATTCCAGAGAATCTTTTATCAACAAAATTAATTGAAGTCGATGAAATGATGCGTTTAATGGTGAGATTTTCCGCTTTACCAATCGGTCAAAGTCACCATTTAGAGCCAATCTTGGCATTAATTGAAAAAGGCAGCGTTATTTCACTTGAGGGCTTATTGGCGATTTATCTTGATTTATTGACGGTTGAAAAAGTTCTCCAATTCACCACAAGTATTAAGCAAGATTTTCCCGCATTAGCAAAACAATGGAAAGCATTCATCACCCTCAAGACTTTAAAACAAGCCTTTGAAAAAATCCTTACGCCACAAGGCACCATACGTGACGATGCTTCACCTGATTTATTTCGTATTCGAAAAAGGTTGCAAGGAATTGATGGTCAAATGCTATCCCTTATTCAAAATTTTGTTCATCGATATGGTTCGCATCTAACCGAGCCTCTTTACACGATTAAAAATGGGCGTTATGTGCTTCCGGTTGCAACCTCAAGTAAAGGGTCAGTACCTGGCATGATACATGATGTTTCTAGCACTGGTTTGACCACCTTCATTGAACCCAAAGGTCTTGTGGATTTATCATTAGAAAAGCAACTTTTACAAGGTGAAGAGCAAGAAGCAATTTTTACCATCCTTAAGATCATCACCGATGTCATTAGTGTTGAACTTCAACCACTTCGTGAAAATAACCTTCGACTTGCATATCTCGATGTTGTTCAAGCCAAAGCAAAATTTGGTATCCAATACCAAGGTTATATTGCGGTAATATCTTCAACCCCTAAAATTGAATTGATTGGGGCAAGACATCCCTTGATTGACATAAACCAAGTGATTGCCAATGATTTTATTCTCAATGAAAAGCAATCCATTATTATTATTTCTGGACCGAATGCTGGTGGGAAAACCGTGGCGATGAAGACCGTAGGTTTATTTGTTTATTTGCACCAACTAGCCATTCCATTACCCACCAAACAGCCAGCAGTGCTTTCTTATTTTAAGCATATTTATGCAGACATTGGCGATCAGCAAAGTGTCTTAGAAAACTTATCCACATTTGCTGGTCACATTCAACAATTGGTGCCTTTAACTGATCAAGTTAAACCCAATGATTTGGTGTTGATTGATGAATTAGGAACTGGTACCGACCCTAAAGAAGGTGAATCCTTAGCAAGGTCGCTGCTCATTCATCTGCAAGCGAAACGTGCTTTTGTCATTGTATCCAGCCACTTTCCAGGATTAAAAACCCTGGCTTTACAAGAACCAAGAATGATGAATGCTTCCTTGCAGTTTGATGAAGAAAAATTAGCCCCGACTTATCGGTTTGTCTTGGGTGTTCCTGGAAAAAGTTATGGTTTGATCATGGCAAAACGATATGGCCTCGCCCCACAAGTGGTTGCCCATGCAGAAAAATATTTACAAGACCAACAGTCTAGTCAAGATCAACAATCATTTCTAAAATTACAAGATGCTTTGTTAGAGGTGGAAAAAACCAAAGCCGATTTAGCGATAGAAAAACAAAATACACTTCAACAACAACACGCAGTGAAACAACAAGCCAATATTTTAGAGAAACGTTTAGCTCAATTCAAAACAGAGACTGAAGAGAAACAACAGCAGTTGCTTGAGGATACCTTGGAAAAAGTTGAATCCACAATTAAAGCTTTAGCCAATCCAACTTTAAAACTCCATGAAGCCATCGCCTTGAAACAAGGCTTGGTTCATGCCATGGATGAACCATCTATGGTTGGCGAAGAGGAACAACAAACCCTTCGCATTGATGATTACGTTGTTGAAAATTCAACAGGAATGAAAGGCAGAATAAGTGCCATCAAAAAAAACCAACTAACAATCGTAACTAGTGATGGTTTTACCATCAAAGTAAAATCCAACCAAGTCAGCGTGATTGCCACTCCTGTTAATCATGGTCAACAAAAACCACTTCGGTTGGTCCAGTCCCAAAAAGCTCCATCGAGTTTAACCATCATTGGCTTGCGATTTGAAGAAGCAAAACTTGCAGTAGAAAAGTATTATGATCAAGCGTTGTTATCAAGTTTTAAAACATTAAAAATCATCCATGGTTTTGGTTCAGGGGTATTACGAAAAATGGTCTTTGATTATTTTAAATCATTAACAACTGTCAAATCCATTCAACAAGGAGATGGTGAACAAGCTGGATACGGCGTCACCACTATTCATTTAAAATGACCTTAACTCTCGACGCTAAACTTAAAAACTTACCTGAAAAACCAGGTGTTTACCTCATGAAAAATGAGGATCAAAAAATTATTTATGTTGGCAAAGCAAAAGATTTAGCTAAACGCGTTAGCCAATATTTTACCCGTCCTCAAGCAGGGAAAGTCCAAGCCATGGTGATGCATATTGTTGATTTTGAAACGATTATTACCCAATCAGAAAAAGAAGCGTTAATTTTAGAAATGAATTTAATTCACGAACATTATCCCCGTTACAACATCATGTTAAAAGAAGGATCCCATTATCCTTATATAGCTTTACGAAAAGGCATTCTTAAAAATAATGCGTCAAAACAACGATAAGAAATATCATTATTTTGGTCCATTTCCAAATTCGAGATCTGCTTATCGAATGATTACCCTTTTAAATAAAATTTTCCCTTTAAGAAAATGCAATATTCTACCTAAAGTCGCTTGTTTATATCACCATATCGGTCAATGCTTAGCTCCTTGCATTAATGACATACCTCAAGATGTTTATGACGATCTGGCAAATCAAATTAGTGAATTTTTAAAAGGGAATGTGAAAACACAAGTTGACCAATATCAACAAAAAATGCTTGAAGCGTCTGATGCTCTTAATTTTGAATTAGCGCAAGAGTATAAAGTCATCATCGAAGACATCCAACATATCACCGATCAACAATTTGTTGAAATGGAAGATAAAATGGATCGCGACATTTTTGCTTTTTCAGAACGAGAAGGATATTTGTCGCTTGCGGTGTTTGTCTTTCGCCAAGGAATCTTATTAGGAAAAGGCAGCTATGTGGTGGAATCATTTGATGACCGTGACGAACAGTTACTCAATTTAATCGCCCAATATTATCGCAGCAAACCGTTACCACAAGAAATGGTCTTGAACCACCGTTCCTTACTTGAAAAATTAAAAGAAACGATGGACCTTCGTTTGGTCTTTGCAGAAAAAGGTCGATTGTTTGAATTGATGAAAAGCGTTCAAGAAAATGCCATTCAAACGCTAGATGATCACTTCCTTACTGCGCGTTTGGATGATGATAAATTGACCTTACTGGCAACCTTAGGTAAGACAATAGGATTGCCGACACCTTTTCACATTGAAATGTTTGATAATTCTCACTTACAAGGCAGTGAACCCGTTGGAGCGATGGTCGCCTTTATTAATGGGGAACCCGTTAAAAAAATGTATAGGCAATTTCATTTACCAGAAACATTAAAACAAGATGATCCTGGAGCAATGGCTTATCTCATTGAACGTCGATATGATCGATTAATCAAGGACAAATCTTCATTTCCTGATTTGATTGTTGTCGACGGTGGTCAAACCCAATTACAAGCTGGATTGAAATCCTTGGCCGGCTTAGGCTTGTCGATTCCAATCGTTGGCCTGTTTAAAAATGACCGCCATCAAACCAAAGGATTGTTATCCAAAGATGGTGAAGTGTTTGATTTCACACAACAGCCTTCATTATTCTTTTTCTTGATTCGATTACAAGATGAGGTCCATCGATTTGCCTTACAATTTCATCAACGATTACGTAGCAAGAAAGCAACCCGATCTATTTTTGATGACATTCCAGGATTAGGACCAACACGTGTGAATTTGTTACAAAAAAGATATCCTTCCTTAGATGCTTTGAAGCAAGCTTCATTAGAAGAATTAACTCAAATCCTACCGAAATTGGTTGCGATTACGCTCCGGGAAAAACTCTCAAAAATGACGACTTAAGATAGGTGATTATGCTATATTAATAATGTTGTCCCCATAGCTCAGCTGGATAGAGCAACAGCCTTCTAAGCTGTAGGTCAAACGTTCGAATCGTTTTGGGGACGCCAATGAAAGGATCTTTGCTCAAAGGATCTTTTCATTGGTTCAATCATGGAAGAAATCAATTTACAAACGCTCTATGAGCAACAAGATTATGAAACGTTAGTGAAGCGCACTGCCTCACTTTCTGATTTAAATATGATTCGCTATCATGTCATTGGTCTACTTGGGATTGGTGCCAATCAAATGGTATTAAGAGTCATGCTCGCAAAATTTTCAATCATTCAAAAAGCTTTGGTCATTTTCTTAAAAATTCATTTTGAAATTCTAAAAAACCACCGACAATTTCAAGAGCATGCCATGCTCTTTGAACAATATGAACAACTTCCATACCTTCAACAAGAAGTTGAAGAATGGGTTAGTCGACTAAAAATTCTATTTCAAAAACCCGCACATACCACCTACAAAGATACCCTTGATATGTTTCTTGATGCGTATGAACATCAAAACATGGATTTATTGATGGATTTAATTCCCCAATTAAAGCCTATCCATTTGTTTTCTGCCAAAACCCAAATTAAAACCTTATTAACTCGGCCATTCCCCCAACGCATCA
>JBIIZK010000039.1:0-6335 GCA_044346305.1 Bacilli bacterium | reverse complement strand
AGCAAATTCTGCTGGAATTTCTTGAATGGTGGTGGATACGCCATTTGAGGTCGTGGTGGTGACTTCAGCTTCAATCGTCGGTATCGCATCCCCTTTAACATTGGCAATTAGTTCCGGAACCTCTTCGGGTTTGGAATCAACCAATGGAAGACTATCTGCTTGGTTCGTCATCACTGCTGCAATTGGCGCGGCGATGGCGTTGTCGACTGGAAGTTCATCAACAATCCGATACATGGGTTGATTGGCGAGATCAAATGATTTACGTTTCGATGAAAGTAGAAACATGATGCGAAAGAAGATAAAGATGACGAAGGTAGCAATCGCAAATGTCCAAGAAGACACCACAATTGCTTCATAGGCAACGGAATTGCTAAACGTTGTTGGAAAAATTAAATAGTCAATGTACATCACGGTGAAAAATATCAATAAAAATAAAGTGATAAAAAGAATGATAAACGGCAAGGTGATAATCGAGGAGCGTTGCCTATTTAATTTTGGTGGTTTCGCCACTAAGTTTTCATCAACAGTGGTAAATGAGGTTTTTTCATTCATACATTCTCATCCTTTATAGTAATCCGAATTGGAATGTAGCGATGATGATGATGAATGCAACCACCATCCAAAAATAGACCCAAACAGGTAACCATCCTAATGGGTTGGTTGTCTTTAAGGGACCTGATTGCTGACGCTTGGATGACACCGGTTTAACAGCAGGTAACGAATGAAATGCAGGGGTAAACAAATCCTGATTCAATTCCAAGGTCCGAAAAGAAACAGCAATGATCTTCACCGAAATTGCTTCACATGCCTCGACGATGACAATAGGTGAAGTGATCGTTTGTTGAAGATGTGGAGCACATACAAATTCTTTTAACTGAATTCGAGATTTTTCGATCACTTGGTAATCTCGATTAAATTGGGTGAGTTCAAATTGCATCGCAAACGTTGGTTCATTAAAATCATTTTGAAACGATACCCATAATAATGGATGTTTACCATCGGTATATCGGGTTGCTTTCCGAAGTAAAATTAAACGCCGTTTACCAAACGATTGTTGGAATGGCAAGTTACGCTGTTTAACGATGGGAATCATCAATGAACCCTCCGTGCAAATACTGATTAAGGCGTGGTTGACCAAAGATCATGATGACAAGGAAGGATAACCCACCAATGATCCAATTTAAGAATTGGAGAACCGTTTCATTCCCAAGTTGGCAAAGGGGACACGTTGATGTAAAAGTTAGGTAAAAGAAGTAAATGAACTGAATTAAATAATGGATAAGAAAGCCAATCGCAATGCTTTCTGTTAAAGCAAAGATGAAAAATTGGCGCTTCGGTAAAAGGTATGTATTCCATTCCAAGACGACCTCATCCATCATGGTGATCACCGGAATCACATGAACAGTTTGTTGAGGCAATGCGATGATAGTGTTTTCTTCTCCCATCACTTGGTAGAGTAACGCTGACATGTATTTCCCTGTGCTATCAAAACATAAGAGTTCTACATAAACCTTATTGATTGAGGGTTTTAATTTAACTTGTACTCTTGGTTGCTTGGGTTCACTTAAATCAAGGTCCATTTGGTCAAAGGCTTTTGAAGCACCAAACGCAGATAAATGACTAACCCCTTTTTCTTTGACTAACGAAAAATCAATCACCAACGGGTTCAATTTCTTGCGAAAATTTAGAAAAAATTTCGGTAAATAATGACTAATTAAGTAAAGCAATGCGCCAATCATGATTAACGCAAATAGCATTTGAATGACCATACGTTAACGTGACTTTCTCTTGGTCTTGCCAGTGACTTGTTTATCACTTACAACTTCTTCAGCGGGGGGTTGACTTGTTGGTGAAGTAACCTGAGGGTTTGTTGCCACATCAGGTGAATCATTGGTGATGATTGAGGGTTGAGGAGTCACGGATTCAACTGGGGTTAAGGCATCGATCATTAAATGATGTTGAATGGAAATCAGTAAAACATAACTCACAGGAAGTAACCAAATTAAAAGCAAGATCATCGCAACCAAAAGAAGAATTGAAACAATCAAGGTGGACAAGAATCCTTCATAACCAAAACTGGCCACTAAAGAACCAAACACCACTGTCGAACCTTGAACGGTGATCAGAAGGCCAAGAAAATAAAGAAAGACAAAATAAGCAAAGTTCAAGACAAAAACCGTGACTTTATTTTGTTTTTTTAACAACTGATGGGTGGTGGTGAGGATAGATCCTGAACCATGGTCAGGATGATGAACGGTCACAAAAGCAAAGGGACGATAAAAACTAAATGAAAATAATAATCCAACAATACCTAAGACAACAAAGTAAATAATTAAAGAATTATAAAGTCCAACCAATGTCTCATAACTATCTGTGATTGGATTGAAGACAATCCAAATCAAAATGGGAACTAATAATAAAATACTGGCGACAAATAAGGTTAATAAATCCATGACAAAATAACTAACCCTCAAACGGTTATACCGTTCACGATCAACCACTTGGTCAAACATTTGCCAAACGTTAAATGGTTTTCGTTGGCTGATGAGGCTGACAAGATTCGTTTCTGCTAAGGTAAAAAATGGCCGAGTAAAGAAAAATAATTTTCCAAAAAAGCCAATGAATCCATAGACTAATAAAAGTAACCGTTGAGAAAGAGGAATGTGTTTGAATCCCCATCTCGTGTCACTCACTCCTCGGCTTACGTAATAACTAATGGAATGTTTCATCGATACAATCCCCCCTGGATGTTTTCAATTTTCAATTCATGCTTGCGGCTATTTGTTTCTATTAAGGATAATTTTCCACCCATGACTTAAGTTCTCTCACGAATTCATTACGGTTAATCATACCAATTAACCATTGGTCGTGCAAAGACCTTAATGAAGCAACTTTGGCTTGATTTGTTAAGCGATCAAACAGATACGCGTTCGTATCGTTTCGTTGATAAAATTGCACAACTGTTTGATTGAATTGATTGTTATTATTTTGTAATAAATTATTTCGGAAAGGGTGAATGGTGCTCATGGTAGAAGCAACATGGAAACGAATCGCAACATCACTCGCGTAATCAAACAATAAACCCTTCAGAAAATTAATCGTGGTGGTATCGGCAAACCGATTAATAAAAACCCAAGACCCATGACCGTTGACTGAAATGGTGGATGATTGATTTGAAAATTGACCTAACGGTGCAATGGCAAAAGTTTGGGGAGCATTAAATTTTCTTAGTTCTGCATCAAAACCAGGCACATAAGGCATGATCGCCGCTTCTTGTGCTATGAAATCATTTAATTGTCCGCTCAATGACGTGGCACTTAAACTTGATCGATCAGAAAAATCCACCAATAACTTTAACCAGTTCGTGTATTCATCAATCCGAAAGGTTGGTGATCGTCCTAATTCTAAGTCAAAGAGAACAGATTGGTCTTGAGCAGATTTGCCCATCGTTAAATACGCATTAAATAATCCATCGATCGGCATTTCTGGAGCGAAAGAAACCACTCGTTTAATCCCAAGGTCTGCTTTTCTTGCATGCAATGCGACCATGGCTTTGGCTAAATTTTCATAATTAAACCAAGTGGCTGGATCAATTGGGGTCACCCCAGGTAAACGATTGTAGCGGCTAATAATGTCGGTGTTATAAACCAATCCATTCGCACTCATGGTTAAAGGAAAGCCATAGACTTTTTGTTGATGGGATAAGGCAACATCGGTGAGATCAACCCATGATTGATTGGTTAAATCAACCATATAAGGTGAGAAGCGTTCGAGTAAGCTTCTTGTATTCGTTCCATTAAAGGGTAATTGAAATAACACTGGTCCATCCGGTTGATTCAACGAGGCTTCCAAGGTATCAAGATTGAGACAATTTCCTTCACACGCCGGCGATAAAAATTGAATTGGTGTTGCTGTTTGATTGGCCCTGCGATTGGCTAAGGTAAGAAATCTTTCCGTGAGCTGATTACCAACAAAAAGCATACTTAACGTGGGGTAAGGAAGCCATTGGGCATAAAGTTGATAGTCTTGAGGTTGTAAGTTGTTTGGGTTAAATAGCGTTGTGGTTTGAGGATCTTGATACCAACCACCAAAGGTAAACCCTTCTCGAACAGGATCAGGTAACGTAACTTGACTATCCAATTGAAATTCAATGGGTTCAAAATCACCTGCGCCATTGCTTTGAAATTCAATCGTAAACGACTGGAGTGTCCATCTGGCGTAAAGTTTCATCGACGTTTCCACAACGTCTTCATTAAAATTCCACAACACATCACCAACCTGAGGATTGGCTTGTCGATACCATCCATGAAAATCATAACCAGCTGCTGCCTGAGAAGGTTCTTGAATCAAACTTCCTCTCGCTAAGAGTTGATCGGGAATCCGATTGCCGACACTCGACTCAAACTGAACAACGACTTTATCTTGAAGTTGGACAAAAACACTGCAACTTGATAAGACAAGGGCACCAAGTAAACCAAGTATGGTAGAAAAACCTTTTCGCTTCATTTGCTAAAAATAACCACTTCCCCTGGTTGATAGGTAATTTGATAATTGAATGTGACATCTCGACCGAGTGCATCATAGATAATGGGAGGATAAATTTCATTGATGTAAGGTTCTGGACGAGCAAGAATCATATCTGGCGTATCTGGATAAACAATGGTGTGACCTGGCGCTAATTCACCTTGGGAGATTTGTTTAGTTTTTGGGAATGACTCTCCATCTTCTGCTTTACTACCGCTTAAGCTTGAAATCGTAATTGGTCGTCGTTGAATGATTAAACCAAGATTTTTTGTAATCTCAAAATTACGTTCATCAATGAGTTGATTGGTAGAATTATAAAACGCCAAATCAACCAATTGGAAATTATTCACGTATTCCCCAGCATCCGTGGCTTGTAAATTCAGTCCAGTTTCTAATCGGAAACCCGCAGGAAGTGTTCCGGTGGTCAAATAAACTGGATTTAAATCCCCCGCGGTGCGTGGAGAAATGGTTGATTTTGGTGTGTTATATCCTTGCAAAGCCCCGTTATATTCTAACCGTAATGGAATCACACTTAACGTAATGGGACGCCTGGTAATTTCAACAGTTCCAAACATGGTTTGTTGGAAAGAATAATTAAACGTCACATCGCGGTTTTGATTCAACGTATCTAAGATTCTAAACGTAGCTGAATTAGAATAACCTTGTCCATGAATATCGAAAACATTGGTAGGTTGATACCCTTCTTTATCAAAGGTTGGCACAAGCTGATGACCGGCGACTAACGTCCCGGTTCTTAGTGAGGCAGTTGGGGTAAACGAAGTCAAAGGCGTTCCATCATACACTTTGGTACCACCATTGGTTTGAACAGAAATAATGCGTTGATTGATTTTTAAAGAACCTTCTTCTACATTGAGATCATAATTTCCTGTCACATCAACATTGGTACGAAACACTTTCACCACCGAATTGGTTGGCGTTGAATTGCCGTTATCATAATCGGTTACGCTCACCGGTGGCGTCACTCCACTGCTTACTTGTAAGGAATGACCAGGAACGATGGTTGTTGGCGTAATCACTTGAGCTTGTTGATTGGAAACCAAAGGTTGGCCATCATAGGTTTTTTGTTGGGTACTAATTCTGACAGTTAATGGTCTTTTTTGTACCGTCAGCTGGCCTGTATTGGCGACAATTATTAAATCGTAATTACTCGTAATAATTTCATTGCGACTATTGCGTATGACAATCGAGGTTGGATCAATCACCATGGGTGAGGATCCGACATCGACTTGGGTACTCGTAATTCGAATGTTACTAATGCGATCGGTGCCAAACAAGTTACGTGATAATGAGTAATTGGTCGCACTCGTAAATGCTTGATCATCATATGTTTTGATTTGATTCGTTGAGGTGATGGTAATCGATTGAAAGGTGTTCACCGTTAATGTTCCGGACTCAATGCTTAAGTCATAGTTGCTAGTGACATTATTCCTAAGGGCGTTTTCAATCACCACCTCAATGACATTAGGCACTGATCCTACATTGGTTAAACTACTCGAGGAAAGCAAACGGATGGTATGGCCAACTGCAAGGTCACCATTAACAACATCAAACCGATCTGCATTAGACGCTGCCGAGAAAACCTCTAACGGGGTGGCGTTATACATTCGGTTAAGCGTCTTGGTTAATAACGATAAAGGCCTTTTGCTGATGGTGACTGCATCTTCAATGCCAAGCACTTGTAATTGATAATTGGATGTGACTGGAATGTCTTGTGAATCAAGGATTGTCCATTGAAAATCATGATCATACGTTCCTGCATTGAGCACCGATGTCCATCGATCAAGTCTGAG
>JBIIZK010000038.1:0-6359 GCA_044346305.1 Bacilli bacterium | reverse complement strand
CGCTAAATGCAGCAATAGAAGGTCGGACTCCATGGGATTCATTTCCAACCACCAAGATATTCTTTTCTTGAAATCGATAATGCTGGAGAGGAATTGCTTTGGTTGATAAGTTGGTTGTCACAATATGATAACCCTCTTGTCGATACTGTTTAAGTAAAGATCCATCTTCTTGATCGACTAGTAAATTCAGGCCAAAGAGGGCACCTTGCGAACTGGCAATGACTTTAGGTTGATATCGATTGGCAGTGTTCGGAGAAAAGATGACGGTGGTGATTCCTAATCCAAGACTCGTTCTTAAGATGGTTCCAACATTGCCTGGATCATTGATTTGATCAAGATAAACGATGGTGTTACCAAGCGGAAAATGGGTTTTTATTTTTCGGCATAACCCAATAATTCCTTGGGGAGTTTTTTGATTTGAGATTGCCGCGAACACGTGAGGATCGCAAATAAATAACTTAACTTCATTGGGGAAACTTAACGCTTGATCAAGCACATATACTGATTCGAGGACGCCAGCTTTTAATGCATGGTCGACCAAATGTTGACCTTCAACTAAAAAATGTGTTGGTTCAAAAGGACCATCTTGATTCTTAAGTAATCTTAATTTTTTGATATGGGCATCTTGTAAGGTTTTTAATTCATTCATTGATGTTGACCTTTTAAAATTTTAGCATGTTCTTCATCATATCGTGGATAAGCAACTCGCAAAGCTTGATGAAATCGAATTGAATGGTCAAAATACCGATCATGAATCAATTCATGGACAATCACCGCATCAATGATTGACCAAGAAAAATGAATTAATTTCAAGGCAAATGTTAGTCGTTTGGTACGACGAGAATTCGATCCTAATCGAGTTGACATCATCCGGACTCGAACAAGATAGGGAGTATGAATGTCTAATTTTTTTTGCCAATCTTTCACACGTTTGATCAGCAACGCCAAGAACCATGATTTAACAAAACGATGGTTAAGTAACCCAGCCATCGTTATGGATTCATTTAAAAGAAACATTTGACATAGTTTAGGTTTATCGTTCCAATCACCAAGCAAATACATACCTTTCTCAGACGAGGAAGCAGGGATTTTTTTTACACGATTAATGAGGTTTTCTCCATACAATTGAATTTGTTTTTCAATCCAAGATATCGGTGTTTTCTTTGGTGAGGATACAAAAAACACATCGTTTTTAAAACGCAAGATGGTGCGTTTTTTGGCCCGATGTGAAATAAGGATAGGATAATTTTTTTCGTTAATAAAAACGGTCATGACTAGGCTTTAAATTTTGAGGCATGTAAAAGATGTAAGGCAGCAGGAGTAAATTGAAGCAAATATTTTTCCATTAATTGTGTCGTTAATTCAACATCTTTTAAGTGAACCATTGAGGTATGAGAATGGTAGTATCTGCATGGGATTGAAATGGTCATCGTCACAACTCCCGAAAATGCCTTGTGCATTTCTCCTGCATCAGATCCACCCACTGGCATTACATCATACGTAAAGGGAATTTGATTGGCGATGGCGACACGTTCAACATCTTCGACCAACCCGCGATGAGCAATGACACTTGCATCAAGAATGGATAAAGCCACCCCTTGACCTAAACGAGTATCTTGTTTGGGTGCACCTGGTAAATCATGAGAAAGGGTCACATCCAAAGCAAAGCCTAAATCAGGTTTTGCTTGGTAAGTTGATGTTTTTGCACCTCTTAAACCAACTTCTTCTTGAACCGTAAAAGCAGCAATAATTGTCGCTTCTGTTTTCACATTTTTTAAACGACGCAATAAATCGATAAGAATCCCACAACTGACACGATTATCCCAAGCTTTTCCCATGATAACATCGGTATCATTCATGATCATGGCATCAGTTTGGGGAGTGACCATATCGCCTATACGAATCCCTAAAGTCTCGACGTCTTTCTTTGAAGAAAATCCTAAATCTAAGTACATGTCTTTTAATTCAATAACGCGATTACGTACTTCTTGACTCATCCCGTGAGGAGGCCGGGCACCGATAATGCCTTGAAATGTTTTTCCTTCTCGAGTAGTAATGGTCATGACTTGGGCTAGTAACACATGAGACCACCATCCCCCGATTGGTGTTAAGCGAATCATTCCTGAATCTTCAATTTGAGAAATTAAAAAACCGACTTCATCCATATGGGCAGCTAGCATGACGGTTAAATTTGGATTCTTTCCTTTTTTGATTGCAAGCAAGGACCCTAATCCGTCATACTGAATTTCATCCACAAACGGTTTAACTTTTTTTTCAATGAAAGCAGCCACTTGATGTTCAAAACCAGAAACACCATTGAGTTCGGATAATTGTTTTAATAAAGGCCACCATGTTGTTTTCATTTATTTTCCCCTTATTTAATAAGCATTTTTTTGACGAGTATAATTGACCCCAAGTTTTTTAAAATATGCATCCACAACTTCTTCAGACGTAAAGCCTAATAAGGGAATGAGATTCAAATAATATTGAAAGGACTTTTCTAATGCAGTGCTTGTAAACGTTTTTGAAAGATCACTGATTGCCTGAAACACTTCTATGGTTGCCTGGGTTAACGTTTTCGAGATGATGCCAATTTCATAGAGAGATTTACTGGATTGAACTTCAATGGATAAGGAAAGTAAAAAGTGCAATCCATCAGCATATTCATCAAGGATAATAGATTTTTCGGCGCTTGGTTTTTTGGACCAAAATTTGAATGTTTTGGTTTCATTGATCATTTCACCAACCTCAACCAAAAGCGCGAGCAATCTTTTTTCTCGTGTAGAAGCATAGCTCACTTGATGTTGCTGTTGAATATGAGCGTCTAATTTTGCTTGTTCAGCAAGCAAGGGGGTTAATTGGATATTCATACAATTTTCTTTAATTTCCAAATATCGTCGACGTATTGTTGGATGGTCCGATCAGTTGAAAAGAATCCGGATTGAGCAATATTTACAATTGCCATGCTTTGCCATTGCTTTTGATTTTGATACAACTTAGCAATTTTTTCATGGGCTAAAGCGTAAGCATCAAAATCTTTAAGAACAAAATATTCATCATTACGATGCATAATTTCATCAAAAATAGGTCTAAAGGTGTCTAGGTTTCCTTCTGACCATGTGCCATCAATTAATGAATCGATAATGGATTTTAAATGTGGGTTTTTCGCATACATATCCCAAACACGATAACTACGATTTTGGTAAAGGGCGTTGACTTCATCGACTTTCATGCCAAAAATCACACAATTGTCTTGACCAACCAAGTCAGCGATTTCAACGTTAGCTCCATCTAAAGTTCCTAAGGTAATAGCTCCATTCATCATGAATTTCATATTGCCCGTACCGGATGCTTCTTTTCCTGCAGTAGAAATTTGTTCTGAGATATCGCTTGCAGGAATCATTTTTTCTGAAATAGAAACGCCATAATTTTCAACAAAGACAACTTTTAAATATGGCTTGGTTTGCGAATCGGTATTGACAATTTTGGCAACGGAGTGAATCAGTTCAATAATCTTTTTAGCATAAAAATAACTTGGCGCAGCTTTCGCACCAAAGATAAAGGTTCTTGGTGGAATTCTAAACGATGAATCTTGTTTCATCCGTTGATATAAATACATGATGTGAAATACGTTCATTAATTGGCGCTTATAGGCATGAAGCCTCTTGATTTGAACATCAAATATGCTATTGACATCAAGATCAACATCTTGGTGCTGCTTAAGAAAAATCGCCAATGCCCTTTTATTTTCTAATTTAATCTTTGCTAAATCCGTTTGTAAAGTTGCATCATCTTTAAAAGGTAGTAATTTTATTAATTGACTGGGTTGAGTCTTCCATCCATCACCTATGCGACCACTAATAGTCTTAGCGAGCGAAAGATTGCTATACATCATCCAGCGACGATGAGTAATTCCATTGGTTTTGTTATTGAATCGTAGTGGATAAAGATTGAAGTAATCTTTGAATGTATCTGCTTTTAAGATATCGGTGTGCAAGGCGGCAACCCCATTGGTTGAAAAAGTTGAAAAGATAGCTAGATTTGCCATGTATACCATGCCATCTTTAATGATAGCCATATTTTTTCTAGCATCTTCATGGATTTGTTTTTGACTAAATTCAAGTTGGCTACGACGATGAATTTCTTCGATAATCATGTAAATTCTTGGTAGTAAAGGTTGTAAATAATGGACAGGCCATTTTTCCAGAGCTTCGGTCATCACCGTATGATTGGTGTAGGCCATGGATCTAGTTAACTGAGACCATGCTGCATCCCAAGTTAAACTATATTCATCCATCATGATTCGCATAAATTCTGGAATGGCCAGAATTGGATGGGTATCATTGAGTTGAAAGACAAAATAGTCAGCAACATCATCCACTCGTTTAAATCGGCGGTGATGAGAAGCAATCACGGATTGTAAGCCTGCAGAAACCAAAAAATAATGTTGACGTAATCGTAAGATTTTACCTTGTTCAGTTGAATCATCAGGATACAAACCATGGGTAATTTCTTTAACGGTTTGCAAATATTCTTTAAAATTTTGATTACTAGGAATGTTCTCTTCTGTAGGCTCAGATGACCATAATCTTAGATTGTTAGTGACATTATTTCGATAGCCAATCACGGCCATATCATATGGAACTGCTCGGACATTTAAAGCATTAATCGTGCGAATCGCATACCCACCATCTGGTTTTAAATAAGTTTCAGCTTGACCATAAAACTTAACGTCGACGGAATGCTTTAAATTTTTAACTTCCCAAACGTTACCATTTTTAAGCCAAATATCAGGAACTTCAACTTGTTTTCCATTGACAATTTTTTGTTTAAAAAAACCATATTCGTAACGAATGGTGTTACCATGACCAGCATAACCTAAAGAGGCAATTGAATCTAAAAAACAAGCTGCTAATCGACCCAATCCACCATTACCTAAACCAGCATCCTTTTCCATATCAATTAACTCTTTTAAGGACATATTCAAGTCCTTTAATCCAGTTTCAACCAATTCATAAATCCCTAAGTTTTGTAGATTGCTTAACATTAATTTTCCAATAAGAAATTCCATGGAAAAGTAAATCAGTTGGCGTGGGTGCTTTTTATTATCCGTGGTTCTTAACTTCTTCATGTTTTGACCAGCATAATCACGAATCATATGGCCAATAACTTCATATCTTTCAGTAATATGACTATCTTGAACTGTACGACCAAACTTGGATTCTAAACGCTGAAGAAAAATATTCTTAAATTCTTCTTTATTTTTAAACATGGTTGTATTGACTCCTTTAATTTAGCGATTATCTTCGCTGATTTTTTTTAAGACAATCGCAGCAAATGACCCAATGGTTAAGGTTAACGTGAATGGTTTTCCTTCTGGTCCCGTTTGTTGCTTGGTGACCAATGGAAGTTTGTTAATCCGATTCCAACCACTATAGATTTCGTTATCTGAATTCAAGATTTCTTGATAAGTTCCTGGTTCAAAGACACCGATATCATAATCATTATAATAATTACCCTTCATATTTAACACAATAATTATTGTAGAATGATTAACTTTTCTTTCAAAAACGTAAACATTATCCTGACGATTATCAACCATTAGCCACCGAAAACGTGCGGGATTATGTTCTTCGATATGTAAACTTGGTTCTTGTTTGTAAATGCGGTTAAGATCTTTAAATAAAGTCCGAATAGAATCGTGTTTTGGGTACTGGGTAAAAAACCATGGCAACGCCTTCTTTTCACTCCATTCATCAAAAGAAGCAATCTCATTGCCCATAAAAATTAACTTTTTTCCAGGGTGCATCCATTGATAGGTGTAGAGATTTCTTAAAAGTGCAAACTTTTCATCATAGTTACCCCACATTTTATTGAGGATGGTTCCTTTTCCATGAACGACTTCATCATGAGACAAAGGCAGCATAAAGTTATCGGAATAAAAATAATGCATGGAAAAGGTTAACTTATGGTGATCATAAAACTTATAAACAAAATCCACCGCATAATACTTGAGGGTATCGTTCATCCATCCCATGTCCCATTTATAATCAAATCCCAAGCCACCTGCCTCAACAGGTCGAGTTACCCCACCAAATGCAGAAGAGTCTTCAGCAATGACCATCACCGTTGGATGATATGTATGAATAAATGAATTTAGGTCACGTAGAAAAGCAATACCCCCAGAATTTTCACCTTGTTGGGTATCGCCGTCCCAATAAACAATATTGCTGACAGCATCAATTCGAATGCCATCGAGGTGAAACATGGAAATAAAGTAGTTGATGCTACTAAATAGCATGCTACGAACAACAGGTTTGCTTAAATCAAATTGAGGCGATCCCCATTGTGAAAAGGTC
>JBIIZK010000036.1:0-6443 GCA_044346305.1 Bacilli bacterium | reverse complement strand
TACATCCTCAGGTCGAATTCCTTCTAGTCAAGGTTATCAATACTATGTCGATCATCTTCGTAGCAAAAGCGTAGATGAACGTATCAAACAACAATTACAAGTCATGCTATCGCAAAAAACTCAATCTGTAGAGGATATCATTCAAAAGAGTTCAGAGATTCTTTCGAACATGACCAAACTTGCCTCCGTCGTATTAGGTCCAAATGCTCAACAAGAAAAATTAATGAGTATCCAAGTCACACCTTTAGAAAACAATTCAGCAACAGCAGTTTTTATTACTGATTCTGGCTATGTTGAAAACAAAACCTTTGTCCTTCCCACCAACATCGATAAAGAAGCGTTAGCTGACTGCATGAACTTAATTAATAAACGCCTTAAAGGAACCCCAGTTGCAAACCTATCAGAAAAAATGAATGCGATTAGACCAATTCTAGAAGATTATATTGTTGAACATGACGCAGTTTATCAAGCCTTTGCTCAAGCTTTTATAAACTTTGCAAGTGAACGATTGAAGTTATATGGAAAAGATTCTTTATTCAATCAACCGGAATTTGCACATGATGGGGATAAGTTAAGAAAGATTCTTACAATGTTAGAATCGCCAAAACTATTGGATGAAATTCATCTTAACACCAATAATTTGACGGTCAATATTGGCAACTCGCAATCCCATCAAGACTTATCAATTGTCTCAAGCAAATTAAAAATGCCTGGAGAAAAAGAAGGTCGGATTGCATTGGTCGGACCGACCCGAATGGATTATGATCGAGCGCTATCTGCATTAGAGTATGTGACAAGCATGTTAGAAACATACTTCGAAAGAAATGCTGAAAAACCAAGTGATAAAAAAAAGGAGAAGAAACATGAAAAAGAATGACAATGAAAAAGAGATGAATTTGAATAAAGAGACTCAACCCGCTGCTGAGAAAATCGAAGAACCTAAAAAGGAATTGACCCTTGAAGATAAAATAGCCGCTTTAGAATCAGACAACTATCAATGGAAAAACAAATACGCGATGATGTTCGCTGACATGGATAACCTTAGAAAAAGCCAAGATAAATCCTTTTCTGAGGCCTTAAGATATCGATCCGAAGGCTTTATTGATAAATTACTTCCAGCGCTAGAATCGTTCCACATTGCCTTAAAGAACCCCATCGATGATCCTAAGGTAAAAAACTATTTAATTGGCTTTCAGTATATATATAACCAAATTCAACAAGCATTAGAAGATGAAGGCGTAAAAGAAATTCCTGTCAAACTAAACGATTCCTTTGATGTAGCTACCATGCACGCCCTTGAATCAGAGGTTAGTGAAGGAAAACCGAATCGAGTCTTAAAAATCTTGTCACCTGGATTTAAATTGCATGATCGGGTGGTTAAACAAGTCCTTGTGATAGTCTCAAAACTTGCTTCAGAGCCTACCAAAGATACCTCCAAAACAAATTCTGGAGAAGAAAAAAAGGATAAAGACGGCAATCAAGCCGCTTAAATAAAGGAGAACATTTATGGCTAAAAAAGAAATTATCATTGGGATTGACTTAGGTACGACTAACTCAGTTGTTTCCTATGTTCAAGCAGACGGAAAGGTCAAAGTCATTCCGAACCCAGAAGGAAAAAACACGACCCCATCAGCCGTTGCTTTCAAACCAAGTGGGGAAGAAATTATTGGCGATGCCGCTAAACGGCAAGCTGTGATAAACCCTGACACTGTCTTATCAATTAAGCGTTTAATGGGAACGGATCAAAAAACATCGATTAAAGTTTTAAATAAATCTTTCACCCCTCAAGAAATCTCTGCCAAGATTTTAGCGTACATGAAAAAGTATGCTGAAGATTCTCTTGGTCAAAGCATTAAAAAAGCTGTTATTACTGTTCCAGCTTATTTTAATGACGCCCAACGTCAAGCAACCAAAGATGCTGGTCAAATTGCTGGTTTAGAAGTTGTTCGGATTATCAACGAACCAACAGCATCAGCGTTAGCTTATGGATTAGAGAGTAAAAAGGCCGGAAAAATTTTAGTCTATGATCTTGGAGGTGGAACCTTCGATGTCTCTATTCTTGAAATTGGTGATGGTACTTTTGAGGTCATTTCCACGGCTGGCGATAACCGTTTAGGTGGCGATGATTGGGATTTAGAAATTGTGAAGTGGATTCAAGAACAAATCAAATCCCAATTTGGTGTTTCTCTGAATGATAAAATGGCACTACAACGTTTTAAAGATGCTGCAGAAAAAGCAAAAATTGAATTATCCTCAAGCATGGAAACCACCATATCTTTACCATTCGTTGGACAAAACGCCAATGGTCCAATCAACTTTGAAGCGAAAATTTCCCGTGCTAAATTCCAAGACATGACCAAAGCGTTATTAAAGAGAACCGAAGATCCAATTCGTAAAGCCCTTGCAGATGCAAAATTAACCGCGAATGAAATTGATGAAATCTTAATGGTGGGTGGTTCGATTCGGATGCCAGCCGTTCAAGAACTTGTTAAAAAAGTTTTAGGCAAAGCATTGAACTTCACTGTCAATCCTGATGAAGCTGTTTCCGTTGGTGCTGCTATTCAAGGTGCAGTTATTTCTGGAGACGTCAAAGATGTTGTCTTATTAGATGTGACCCCATTAACGTTAGGTATTGAAACCATGGGTGAAGTGATGACGGCATTAATTCCTAGAAACACCACGATTCCAACAACCAAAAGTCAAATTTTTTCAACAGCTGCAGATAACCAACCGGCAGTCGACATTGTGGTTTATCAAGGTGAACGACCAATGGCTCGCGACAATAAGTTACTTGGTCATTTTAAACTCGATGGTATTAAACCCGCACGCCGTGGCCAACCTCGCATTGAAGTCACCTTCTCGATTGATGTCAACGGGATCGTCAAAGTTGCTGCCAAAGATTTAGATTCACAAAAAGAACAACAAATTACGATTTCGGGAACCACTGGTTTAAGCAAGGAAGAAATCGATCGCATGATGCGTGAAGCTGAAGCAAACAAAGAAGCTGATGGCAAGCGCAAAGAAGAAGTTGAATTAAAGAATAAAGCCGAACAATACATCAACAGCATTAATCAATCCTTAGAAGAAAAGGGTGACAAGATTGATGCCAAACAAAAAGAAGAAACCATCAAACTCAAAGAAGAATTAGAACAAGCAATTAAAGACAACGATTTTGAAAAACTAAAATCAAAATTATCTGAATTAGAAAAAGCTGCTGAATTTATGGCCCAAGCGCAAGCTGGCCAAGCAGCGTCAGGTCCTGATAATGGTCAAGCCCCTGGTTCCGATAAAAAAGATGATGATGTGATTGACGCTGATTTTACTGAAAAGAAAAAATAGGTAGTTCATGGCCAGCAAAAGAGATTTTTATGACATCCTTGGTATTAGTAAAAGCGCAAGCAAAGACGACATCAAGGCTGCGTACCGTAAACTTGCTAAACAATATCATCCTGACTTAAACAAAGCTCCGGATGCGGAGAAAAAATTCAAGGAAGTGCAAGAGGCTTACGATATTCTTTTTGATGAGCAAAAACGTGCAGCTTATGACCAGTTTGGTCATGCTGCTTTTGATCAACAAGCTGGAGGTAATCCTTTTCAAGGCGGTGGAGGTTTTTCTGGATTCCAAGATGTTGATTTAGGCGATGTATTTAGTTCTTTCTTTGGTGGCGGTCAACGGCGAACTCGCCAAGCTAGTGGTCCGCAACGCGGTGCAGATACACAAATGCGCTTACGGATTGATTTTATGGATGGAATTAACGGAAAAAAATTAACGATTCCCGTTCAATATGATGAAAGTTGCCTTACCTGCGGTGGGTCTGGAGCGCGGTCAAGTAGTGATTTAGAAACATGCCGTCAATGCAACGGCTCGGGTCGCCAACGCGTAAGACAGAGAACAATATTAGGGATGATGGAAACGGAAGCCGTTTGTGATAATTGCCAAGGACGTGGAAAAAAGATCAAAGTACCATGTTCAACGTGCAATGCTAAAGGATATAACAGGATAAAAACCGATATTGAAGTCAACATTCCAGCTGGCATTAACACGGGTCAACAAATTCGTATTAATGGCAAAGGTGAACGTGGTGATTTAGGCGGACCGAATGGTGATTTATACTTAGAGATTTCCATTAATAAACACCCTCATTTTAATCGAGAAGGCAATGACATCCATTTAGAAATTCCTATTTCTTTTGTTGATGCAACCTTAGGAATAACCATAGATATACCAACTGTTTATGGTGATGTTGCCTTAATCATTCCTGCTGGTACTCAACCTGATAAAGTTTTAAAGATTAAAGGCAAAGGGGTCAAAGATTTAAGAGGTCAAGCCCCTGGTGATCAATTCATTCATTTAAAAATTGAAACCCCAACAAACTTAAATAAAAAACAAAAGGAATTACTTGAATCCTTTCGTTCCGAAGATCAGCAACAAGAAAATGCATTTAAAAAGTTTAAAAAGTTTTTTCGAATTTAACTTATAATGAATTTATGACAAAATCTTGTAGAAAATGTGGCACTGCATTTAGTGATAATTTAAAAACGTGTCCTGTATGTAAGACTGCCATTATTGTTGAATCAGAAACACCAAATTCCAATGTAACGGCAAGTTATGCTGCACTCAGAGATCAATTAGAACTTGTTTCATTAAAATCTCGATATTTAACAACGATACTCTTTTTTACCCTTGGTTTTCTCGGGATTGGCTGGTTTTATCTTGGCTATCGCCGTAATGGATTGATTCATATAGTCATCTCAGTTCTTTCCATGTCCTTGTCTTGGTTGATTGACTCTAATTCTTTATTCACGATTGGCTTGCTTTGGGCGATTGCTCAAACTGTTTTTTCGCTCTATTATTTATTTAATCCTGATGCAAAAGATGCACGGGGAGAATTGTTGAAGTAATATGATTCGGATCTTCGCCCAGTGGCAAGACCGTGTCATCCTTAGCGAAGACAATCATCATCATTTGGTGAATGTTTTAAGAGTCCAACCTAATGAAACCATTGAATTGCTGATCGATTCTTTTGTTTATTTAGCCAAAGTTCGCCAATTAAAACCCTTGATTATTGAACGCTTAGAAAAGATAGAAAGTAATCATGAATTACCTTTTTTAATGACGCTTATTTATCCTGTCAGCAAAGGGGACCGTTTTGATTGGGTCGTTCAAAAAGCAACAGAACTTGGCGTCCACGAATTGATTCCATGTTCCAGTGACCGAACCATCGTGGTTTGGCATCCATCTGATTTACCAAAAAAGTTTCAACGTTATCAAAGAATAATCGATGAAGCAACTTTACAATCTAAACGAGAAAAAAGAATGAAGATGGATCGTTATTTACATCTTTCAGAGGCGTTAGCATTAACCTTTGATTATCAATGGATTGCTTCTGAATATCACGTCCAAGATACCCAATCGAAAAATAACATTCGCGCCATTGCTAATGGTAAAACTGTGGCGATGGTTGTAGGGCCCGAAGGTGGTTTTAGTGAAAAAGAAATTCAATTTGCAATCAACCATCAATTTCAGCCTTTATCCTTAGGACCAAGCATCTTAAGAACCGAAACTGCTGTGACTGTAGCCATATCGATGCTGAGGGACCGAGGAATTAACCATGACTAATCACCTGTTTCAAACTTGGAAAGAAAAAAGACTGTTTCTTCAATCGAAAGATGGCCAATATTTTTCAAATCATAAAAGGCGATTGCTACGTTATCCAGCATTCTCTAAGTTTTATTATTCAACCACCATTTTTTCAATGTTACAAGCGGTCATTATCTTAAAGAGTTTACAACAAAAATCTCAGATTGATGATTATCTCAATAATCAAGCCTTAGTCTCCATTCAATCGCATGGTAGAATCAAGCATCATTTAATCAGAGAAGATTTCTCGCAAAATCATCATTTTACTTATCAATTTCTTGATGACCAGCAAAGTATTATTCTTCCTTTTTTTAATCGAGCGATGAATTTTATTTATCGGCATGAACCAGATAAACTTTATGATTATCCTTATAGTCGTTTAAATGAAGACTTCTCGACATCGATTGTCGATGCATTTGAGCACTATTCCTGGCCATTATTTTCCTCTAACTTTGTTCACTTAATTCCCCTTCAAGTGGGCGACAGGTCTGCTCAAGCATTTTATCAATCCGATACCAGACTCGTGTTCATCATCAATAAGCAAGGTCGATTAGACGTGACGATTTCTTTGTTTGATCGTGGAATCAAACGACCAAATCTCCACGACATTTCCCAACGACTAGTTCATGCTTTAAGCGCCTACTTTAAAAATGATCGACAAGGGTTTATTCAAGGGTTATACAAAGAAGGTTTCTTATCCCAGAGGTACGCCAAAGCCATGCTTATAAGCAACAATGCGTCATTTATCCGGCGTGAAAAAGAATAGTGTTTTTGATTGACTCACGTCAATAATCCCCATATA
>JBIIZK010000074.1:0-4094 GCA_044346305.1 Bacilli bacterium | reverse complement strand
TAAAGCTGTCATGCGTCCTGTTGAAGGAACGATGCTGACGGTTATTCGGGAAAGTGCGCAAGTGCTGATGGACCACGTCAAACCCCATTGGTCAATTGAAGAGTGCATACGGACGATGATTAAAGAAGCTCATGAATCCTTAAAACGGACCCCTGATTTATTACCGATCTTAAAAGAAGTTGGCGTTGTTGACTCTGGTGGCTTAGGATTAATTAAAATTCTTGAAGGATTTGAACAAGGATTATTGGATAAAGTTGTTGAAAAACTTGAAGCAACCGTGGTGAATGCCAAAGCTGGTAAGGGCATGGCGGGAGCAAAACTTGAAGCAGAAGAATTTGGTTATTGTACCGAATTCATTTTAAAACTAGATGCAAAGAACCTCGATAAAAAACCATTTATTGAAAAACAGTTTTATGAATATTTAGAACAACAAGGTAATTCGATTGTCTTGGTCAAAGATGAAGACTTGGTGAAAGTTCATATTCACACCATCAATCCTGCTAGTGTCTTTGCGTATGCGTTTAAATTTGGTGAATGCGTGACGATGAAAGCAGATAACATGAGCATTCAACATGAAAACATTACTGAATCCAGTCAGAGCCATGATCATCAAAAGATAGCGAAAAAAGCACAACCAGTCGAAGAAAAAGTTTTTGGCTTGATTAGTGTTGCTGCTGGCGAAGGCATGGAGCAAGCCTTTAAAGATTTAGGAGTCCATCACATCGTGTCTGGTGGGCAAACCATGAATCCTTCCACGGAAGATTTCTTAAAAGCTGCTCGTGAAGTTCACGCGAAAAATGTCTTTTTCTTTCCCAACAACCCAAATATTGTTCTTGCTGCCAAGCAAGCTGCTGAAGCCTTGAATGAAGAAGGTCTTATAAATGCTGCGGTCATTGAAACCAAAACGATCCCAGAAGGATTAACGGCGGTGATTAATTTTATTCCTGATGTCTCGATGTCAGAAAATATTGAAGGCATGAATACATCGATCAAAAACGTGAAATCTGGCGCGGTGACGTTTGCGATCAAAGACACCAAGATCAATGGTCTTGAGGTTAAAAAAGATCATTTCATGGGGATTGTTGGTAAGAAAATTGTCTGCACTGCTAAAGAATTGTTTGAAGCAACGAAGAGCTTACTTGAACAAATGGTGGATGATGCTTCCTCTCTTGTTACCATTTTTTATGGAGAAGGCACCAACGATGCCGTTATTGAAAAGTTAAAAGATTATACATATGAATCATATCGAAGTGTGGATTTTGATTTTAAGCCAGGTAATCAACCTGTTTATGCGTTTATTGTTGGCGTTGAATAGAAAATAATTCCTTTGGTTACTTTGCTTATTCACTTAAGACTGTTTTTAAGCTTTTTGGATCCAATGACGATGAATGAAGAACATACTCACGCCCACCAATAAATGAAACGTGACGACGGCAATACCATAACCTGGTTGACCAAACCAATCATACAACAAAGTCAAAGGCGTGTTGGTGATAGGTTTTGCAATAAAGAAAAAGTTTGTGGTTGGGTCGATCGTGTTGTATAACCAAGACACTAACACAAAACCAAGGATGATGCTGGTGGATGTGATGATGTCAAACGCCGTAAATGGATTTTTTCGATCAAAGAAAAAGACGGCACCAATAATCGCCATGATCCAATGCATGATGGTGGAGATAAACGTGTTGATGTGCCAAAGCGGAAACATCGCTAATCCGGTCGATGGAAATATTAAAAATGCGATTCCGCTTAACATCGCTCCTAAACCGATAAATCCTTCAACATGACGTTGGTAACGAGATTTGAATGCGTAAAAAGGAAAAACAATTACAAAAATTCCACACGTATAAAGTGGCCATACAGCGTTGGCATTCCAACCATCACTTGCGAATACATTCCATCCCATTCGTAGCAATTCAAAACCGATTAATAAGATGGCGATCAAAACATAAGTCTTGTTTCTATTCTGGTCTGTCATTGAAATCAAGAAACGATAAAACATATAACCAAAGATGCTTAAGAAAACATTTAAGACCAAGTGGGCTGGGGTAAAAATACCGCCAACATCAAAAGAAGTAAAACTAGGATCCGATGGATGAATCCAGAAACTAAGGACGAGTGCCATCCGAAGAAAGATTACCTTTGACGGAATGAGGCGTTTTATACCACTTTAAGTTAAACATGGTGAAAGGGGCAATAATAAACACAGGTAAGAAACTAAGTGAATAAAATGGGAAGGTGATCATTGCCCAAATTTTTTGTGAGGATGTGGCTTTTACTTCTTTCCATGAGGCAATAATGGTCATCGCCCCAATCATGAAAGAAACTCCTAAATACTGGCCAAACCATTGATAGATTGGCAAGAAAGACATGAATGATAAGGAAGATGCGTCAACGAAGAAAGCAATTTGAGTGAGGACAAGGTTCACTAAAGAAAGAATCACAATAATCGAGGGTAATGGGGTAATCCAAAGAAGTAAATCGACTTTGGCAAACTTGAATCGCTTCATCAATGAAAGAAGTAATTTTCCAGCATGTAAAAAGAATATTTGAATCGAACCTTTAATCCAACGTAAGCGTTGTTTAAACGAGACTTCATGGGTGATGGGTTGTTCATCGTAAAATTTAGCTTGACGAACAAAAATGACTTTTCGTTCTTTAATCAATTGTAAAATAGTAAATTCAATGTCTTCAATTAAACTAAATGCTTCCCAAGGTTCATTAACAATAATGGCATTGGATAACATGAAGCCTGTTCCATTGACGTGCGTGGAAAAACCAAGACGATTTCTTGCGTGATGGAGAAAGTGTCCTTCGCGAAAAAAGATAATGGAAGAACCCATGCTCGTTGAATTAGAGGCAAAATTTTTACTTCCTCGGTATCCAATCAAAATGGTGTCGTCACCCTTGTAGGCATCATTCATTCTTAAGGTGAATTCACCATCTAGAATATTGTCCGCATCGAAGAAAAACACACCATCAGAAGGTGTTCCTTGGTATTCATTTCTGTGAGCAATTAATTTCTTTAATGCCAATCCTTTACCAATATGATTAGGAACTTGATTGATAAACGTAATTGCCCCATGGGCTTTTGCAATTGCCGCAGTTTGATCAGAGCAGTTATCTGCAAGAACAAAAATTCGAATAAGATCTTTTGGGTACTGTTGTTGGTGAATGGAATCAATGAGGTCACCAATGACTTTTTCTTCATTGCGAGCAACGATTAAAAAATCATAACGACGTTTATTGCTTCGGGTTTGAAACAATTGAGGTTTCGTTAAGACGCCGACAACAAAATAAACCACATGAAGTGATAAGAAGATAATAAGTAAGATTTGTGTGATTAATTCTAACATTTTTTGTTTTTTGTTAAATTTTGAATTATACGAAGGACCTTTAAAATTAAACCAAAAAAAGCTCTAATAGTAAAGGATTTTATTCATCCATAAAGCTGTTATTTTAATTTTTCATGCAATAAAATAATTTTTTATTCAAAATCATGTTATTTTCTAATACTCACCTGATGGTATCCAAGCAAATAGAAATTGATTTGTTGTCGTCAATTCATATTTATTGATTGTATCAACAATTTTTAGACCTTCTATCGAAGTTTTCAAGAGTTCATAAGTACTTTTTTTAACATTAAGTTATACTTTTTGTTCAATTACTTGATCATTTGATCAATGGCTAATTGCAGGATTATTGCCTTCCCACATCCGGTTAAGAATCGATTGTAATTTTGATAAGATTTCACCATTTATCTCAAAAGAAGAAGTTATGTTCAAAAAAAGAATCAATATTCACAAACTCCTTTATAAAATATAATGTAAAGTGTTTAATGAAAGAAAATAACAAAGTGAATCAAGTAGAAAGATCACGAATTCGAACATTCTTCACTGTTTTATTACTTGTCGTTGTTGGAACGATGAATCTTGAATTTGTGCTTCCCCCTCAAGATTTTCCAGATATCTTACCGACTTCAGTGTATTTAATTCTTGCGGCAATGAGTTTATTCATCTTTCTCGTCTTATGGATAGACTATCGATTAAGACATCGCTTTAAATTAATTGAGATTTTGTTTATCCTCCTGATGA
>JBIIZK010000116.1:0-2507 GCA_044346305.1 Bacilli bacterium | reverse complement strand
CCAATACTCGCCAATGTTTTAAATCAGGGTCCAATACTCTTATCACAACTCAATCCTAGCCTACAGGACACCACTACACTTTTTACCATCCCCACGATGCAGAATTTACAAGGGATCTTTTTTGGAATGTCAGTTGGGATTATCTTGTATTCAATCTATTTTTTTATCAATCCTACCTATTCAGCTAAGAATTTAACGCGATGGGTGTTAGGAATTCTGATTGGGGTTGTGGTGATTGAAGTCATTTATAGTTTATTTATGGAATGGCAAGAATACGTATATGTTTTTGAAAATTTCAATGATGGTGTAAGACTCAGTATTACCTCATTTACTAATAACCCAAACACGTACTCCTTTATGCTCACCATGGGCATTTATGCGCTTGGCTTTTTATTTATGGCGGAGAAGAAATACCGATGGATTTATGGACCTCTTGGCATCCTCTTTAGTGTCATGATTGTTTTTACAGTGTCCAAAACAGGCATGTTTGCGATTGTTATGTATGTTGCTGTCTACATTTTATTGTTGGCGTATCGTTCATTAACCACTAAAAAAACATTACAAAAAATAATACTGACCGGATTGATTTTTCTGATTTTTGTTGGATATCAATCCATCTTTTTTATTGATCACCCATTCATGGATCGCCTGCAAAGTTTGTTAACGGTTTCTGCGCTGAATTCATTTGATTCCCGTGTGGATATTTGGGTCGAAGGAATAAGATTAATTCAAAGTGACAATACATGGTTTGGGTATGGTTTGGGGCTAAGCAACACTTACCTTGGTGTTGCCATTGCCATTGGTTCCCTTGATGGGACTTATCAGATTGTGAATGATCGTTTCCATAATGGGTTTGTAGAAATTCTTGTATCTTATGGATTGATCGGAACGTTACTTCTTATCGTCGCCCATTGGCATTATTTCAAAGCTTTAGTTCAATTGACAAAACTCCACGAGATTACCATTCCGATGTGGGCGTTGATTTTTAGTTTTGCGATTCAAATGATGTTTGAAGATCGAATTTTTTTTCGTCCAGATGTATCAGGTATTATCTTTTTGGTCATGCTGATATTACCAATCGCAAAGTCAAAAGATTATAATCAAGTTAATGAAGTTAACGACTAGCCCACGCCTAGAACAAGCATTGGCAACCATGGGCATCCATACATTTGTGGATGTCCTTTTACACTTTCCCTACCGTTATGAAGATATGAATCCTACCCCGGATCCTCTTTATCATGATCAACAACGTTTGGTGTTGAATGGTAAAGTGACGAGTCAAGCGAATGTATTTCGCCGTGGTCATTTTGTCACGACCCGGTTTACGATCAAAGATCATCACGGCCACCTCATGCATGTGATTGCTTTCAATCGCCCTTTTCTAGCGAAAATGATTATTCCAGGTGATGCTGTCACCGTGATTGGCAAATATGATGCAAATCGTCAAATGGTGAATCTCATCAATGCCTTCAAAGGTGACTTAAGTGATGGTCCAAAGCTAAAACCAATTTACCGACTTCCAAGTACGATTGAGAATTATGTGTTTGCACGGTTGGTCAAAAAAGGATTATCGATGATTGCTGATCTATCTTTTCCTGTGATGTTACCACCTACGTTATTAGCCACTTTATCGCATCACGATAAAAAACAAGCGATTCAGACTATTCATCTTCCTCAGCGACTTGAAGACGTTGAAGAGGCGATGATGATTTTTAAATATGAGGAAGCGTATCAATTTACGAAGACCATGATGATGACTCGCCAAACTAATGAGGCAACCATCAAAGAGAATACTTCTCCAATTCCAACTGGAAAAATCATTGACATGATTGAAAAACTTCCATATTCATTAACCAAAGATCAAATGCAATCGGTTCAAGATATTGTCAGTGACTTAAATGGAAGCAAACGAATGTATCGCTTACTTCAAGGGGATGTTGGTAGTGGCAAAACCGTGGTTGCGGCGATCGCCCTTTATGCTAATTCACTCAGGAAAAATCAAGGTGCGTTGATGGCACCTACCGATGCCCTTGCCAAGCAGCACTTTAAAACGTTGCAAGAATTATTGAAATCACATGCCTTGACGATTCGTTTATTGGTTGGGGGATTATCAAGTGCAGAGAAGAAAGCGATTAAAGAATCTCTTCTTGATGGTACGATTGATATTCTTGTTGGTACGCATGCATTATTTTCCCAAGACACTGAGTTCTTTTCTTTGGGTTTAGCCATCATCGATGAACAACATCGCTTTGGTGTTAATCAACGAGATTTACTAAAAGACAAAGGCCGCCAAGCGGACCTATTGATGATGTCCGCAACCCCCATTCCTCGGTCATTGGCGATGACCGTGTATGCTGACATGGATATATCAACCCTCACCCAATTTCCATTTTCGTCGAGAAAAGTAAAAACGAAAATCGTTGAAGAAAACGATGCCCTGATTGACTATGCGATCAAAGCAGCTTTAGAGCAACACAAGAGAATTTATGTGGTCGCACCTAAAATCA
>JBIIZK010000035.1:0-6668 GCA_044346305.1 Bacilli bacterium | reverse complement strand
ATTTATTTGAATAGTCTTACTTAACCTTTAAAATAGAGTTAGGATGATTCATAAAGTTATTACTTTATTTCCTTTTCTAGCGATAATTTTTAGCTTGCCATATTCACCAATATTACCGATTCAACCCTTAGTTGATGACAACCAAAAAGACCAATTTAATGACTTTGATTTCAGTCATGATGTGTTTCATGCGATTGCCCAATTTCAAGGCAGTCAACAAACCCATGATTGGTCCTTAACATTAACCCCATCGATGAGTCAGCGACAATCGGAAGTCCAATCATCTCAGGAAACATTTGGTTATTCAACGACCAATCCTACAATTAACCAAGTTTGGAAAGAAAAAAGATGGTGCGTGGATTGAATATGAATTCCAAGTAGAATCAGATATTTTGGTCCAACTTAGTTTGGATTTTTTTACATTAGATGCTAGCATTCGGGATCTTGAACTTGCCATCATGGTGAATGGGGAGTATCCCTTTGAAGATGCAAAGCAACTTACTTTTAAAAAATTATGGGTAACACCACATGAATTCGCCAGCGATCGTTATCAAAACGAAATCATGCCAAAAGCTGAACTGGCACAAACATGGGTTAAGCAAGCAGCCTATGATGCACAACGATTAATGGAGAATCCATTATTATGGCGATTATCACCTGGCAAGAATATCATCCGTTTATACCGAATCAGTGGTTCTTTTCTCCTTGGTCAAGTTTATTTACAGCCTCTACAAAGTGCGCCGACCTATGATGGTTACTTAAACCAATATCCTTCAGGAATTTTACAAACAAATACGTTATTAACTTTCCAAGCTGAGCATCTTCAAACGCGTAATAGTTTATTAACAAGATTTAATACGAATCGTGAACCGATGGTCTACCCTTTTGCATTAATTGAGGGAAAACTTAACGTCTTGGATGGGGCTACATACCAAAGCCCAGGTCAAGCCATTACCTATCAAATTCAAGTCCCTGCAAGTGGTTTTTATCATCTGACGTGGAAAGTCCTTCAGAATCGGATTCAAACAACATCCTTCCGAAGACTTCGGATCAATGGCAATGTTCCTTTTCTAGAAGCCAATGCCATTGCATTTCATCCAAGTCGGCAATGGCAGCATCAAACTATGAGTAATGATGAAGGAATCCCTTATCGGTTTTATTTTGAAGCCGGTTTGCACACGGTGAGTTTAGAAGTAAACACAACGATGTTCCGAACGAGTTTTTTGGCCATTCAATCCTTAATGAATGACATCAATGCTTTAAGTTTAGCCATTAAAAAGATCACAGGAAATACGATTGATCCTAATCGTGATTGGGATTTAAAAACTTACTTGCCGAATATTGAAGATGATTTAGATCAATTTCTCGATGTTTTAAATCAAGTCAGTGATCATTGGGTCACGACCATGAATGCAAACCAACAATCAGATGTCATCGCGAGTCTTTCCATAGCTCATCGCCTGTTACTGACATTAAGAAATGATATTGATGCCATTCCTAGACGAATTGAAACGTTATCGGGAGCAAGTGGATCCGCACTTTATCGATTAGGCATCATTCTTCCGTTACTGATTCAATCTCCCTTAACGATTGACCAATTTTATGTGCATGGACAATCTTCGTCGTTGCCCCAAGTTCAAGCAGGATTTTTCCTTACCGTTTGGGTTGGGATTCAACGGTTCTTTGCATCTTTTTTTTCTGATCAATATGGGGACTCGACTAATCCAAATGAACTTGTGGTTTGGGTTTCTAGAAGCCGTCAATTTGTTAACTTATTACAACAAATGGTTGATGCAGAGTTTACCCCCATGACTGGAATTCCAGTTCGAATCAATATTAATCCAAACGAAGATAAGCTAATCTTGGCGAGCAGTGCAGGCAATCAACCTGATATTGCCATGGGCGTTGCTGGGTGGCGTCCTTATGATTTTGCAATCCGAAATAACGTTTATGATTTATCGACTTTTCCAGATTTTAAAGAAGTCTCTCAACGCTTTTATCCAGGCTCTTTTTTACAATTAATTTATCAAGATGGTGTTTATGGTTTGCCGGAAACTCAGAATTTTTATCTACTGTTTTATCGCCAAGATATTATGGATCGCTTAGATTTAACCGTTCCTTCTACCTGGAACGATGTGATTGGAATCCTTCCTGAACTGCAACGATTTGGCATGAACTTTTACTCCATGCTTTCTAGTAACAATGCTTTTAAAGCCTTTGTTCAAACGATGCCTTTTATTCGTCAATACGGCGGCAAGATATTTAGTGATGATGGATTAGAAGCTGCCTATGATGACCCAAAAACTATCCAAGCGTTAACCTTGATGACGGATTTATTCACCACTTATTCTTTACCTTTGGAAGTAGGAAGTTTCTACAATGAATTCCGTTATGGGCGCTTACCAATTGGGATTGGTGATTTTGGGATGTATATTTCCTTGCTTCATGCTGCCCCTGAAATTGCTGGTCTATGGAATATTGCCCCATTACCTGGGGTGATGCAAGATGGAGACGTTAATCGGTCATTCGATGGATCTTCAACTAGTGCGATGATGTTTCAACAAACGAAAAAACCTAATGAAGCTTGGTCATTTATGAAATGGTGGTCATCGGCGAGAGCGCAACTCGATTATGCTGAAAATTTGATTTCTGCTTACGGTCCTGAATATTTATGGAATTCTTCAAACATAGAAGCCTTTGGACAAATGTCTTGGGATGAACAACATCGGCAAATCATTTTAGATCAATGGCAATGGATTAACGATACCGCCAAAACTCCAGCCTCTTACATGGTTGAACGTGAATTATCCAATATTTGGAATAAAGTTGTTTTCCAAGGCGTTAATTTACGAACTGCAATTGAAGATTCCTTGATTATCGCCAACAAAGAAATTCGCCGAAAGATGATTGAATTTCGCTTTATTGATGCCCAAGGCAATGTCCTAAAACCGTATATATTACCTACCAAAGAGACCCTTGATCGATGGGTTGGAATCTCAACATGACAAGTAAATTGACACTAAAAAAATATAAAGATGGGATCACGGGAAGTTTATTTGTTTTGCCTTATGTTTTGGCATTCATGATTTTTATTATCATTCCTGTGTTAATGGGCATGCTGCTTTCATTCACCTATTTTAATTTACTTGATCCACCACGATTTATTGGCTTAACAAATTTTGTATCTATTTTCACCTCCGATAGTGCCTTTATGCAACAAATTGTTCCCAACACCATTACCTTTGCGGTTATTGTCGGCCCAGTTGGTTATTTGCTTGGTTTCTTTTTGGCATGGTTACTTGCCCAAATTCCTCATCGATTAAGGACAATTCTTACCTTGGTGATCTACTCCCCATCTCTTACTGCAGGGGTGGCGATGGCGGTCATGTGGCGGATTATTTTTTCGGGTGATGAAGCGGGATATTTGAATGCAATTTTACTTAATCTCAATCTCATTGATTCACCGATTCAGTGGTTAGCTAATCCTGACTATTTAATGATCATCATGATTGTGGTGACGCTATGGAGCAGCATGGGCATTGGATTCTTAGCGATGCTTGCTGGGGTGTTAAATATTAATCCGGAATTGTTTGAAGCGGCATATGTCGATGGGATGACAAGCAAATTACAAGAAATCTTTTACATCACCATTCCTTCGATGAAACCTCAGATGTTATTTGGTGCAGTGATGTCGTTAGTGGCAACGTTTAATGCAGGATCGATTGGTGTGTTACTTTCTGGACAAAATCCAACCCCACAAAACGCCGGTCAATTGATTGTGACTCACATTGATGATTATGGGTTTATCAGGTTTGATATGGGCTATGCAGCAGCTTTATCCATCATTCTTTTGTTGATGGTTTACTTGTTTAGCAAGGTTGCTTATAAACTATTTGGAGAAAAAGATTAATGGCGAATTATTTTGGAACACGTATGAATCCAAAACACTTCCATTTTTCCCAATGGCGTTTTTTAATCATCTTGATTCCAGTCGCTATCTTCATGGGACTCCCCATTGTTTATATTTTTAACCACGCGTTTAAACCGTTGGTTGAATTGTTTGAGTGGCCACCACGATTCTTTGTTCAGAACCCAACCTTTGATAATTTTATCGATTTATTTGCAGTGACCTCATCCACTGGGATTCCGATGTCGCGTTATTTATTCAATAGTTTATTGATTACAAGTTTAACGGTTTTTGCATCGATTGTGATTGGATCAATTGCAGGTTTTGCCTTGTCCAAACTTGAATTTCGCTTCAAATCAACCTTGCTCTGGGTGAATAACATTGCCATCATGTTTGTTGGTGCATCGGTGTCGATTCCACGATACTTGGTGATTGAGCAACTAGGATTAATCGATAGTTTTTGGGTTCATATCATTCCCGGGCTTGCGATCCCTGTTGGATTGTTTTTAATCAAACAATTCATCGATCAAATTCCACGTGATTTGATTGAAGCAAGTCGGGTTGATGGGGCGAATAATTTACAAATTTATTGGTATGTGATTTTACCATTAATTAAACCAGCGATTGCCACCATTGCCATCGTCGCTTTTCAAGGAGTTTGGAATAATACTGAAGTTTCTAATTTGTTTATTAATGATGAAAGTTTAAAAACTTTTGCTTTTTATATGACCACCCTCACCACCACGGGCAATACCGTCGCCGGTCAAGGAATGGCCGCTGCTGCATCCTTGATTATGTTTATCCCTAACCTGATTATTTTTATCATTCTACAAAAGAATGTCATGAACACGATGATTCATTCCGGGATTAAATAATGAAAAAGTTAATCCTCATCACCTTCATTAGTCTCATTGGGTTAACATCGAGTCCACGGTTGGTTCCTGCTCAAGCATTAACTCAACAATCTGCACCTTACGTGACATACACGATTGGACCTAATGGGCGGTATGTTCAAACCCAAACTGCGTATGAACCTGCCGGCTATTTTGATATCGATTTAAACCTTAATCTTCCTGAAGACATGTTTATTTTTCAAAACGATTTATATGTTGCCGATACTGGCAATAAGCGAATAGTTAAATTCAATATGGCCACAGGAGTTGGAACGATTTTACTTGAAGGATTGAGTCAACCCACTGGAATTCATGTCAATGATGAAGGTGAGCTCTATGTTGCCGATAAAACCGATCGCGTTGTTTATCATTATGATTCCGATATGGAACTCATTCAAACGTATGGTCGCCCTAATCAAGCTATTTTTGGTACTAATTCTCCGTTTGTTCCTCTTAAGGTTGCCACGGGTCCTCGAGGCATTCTCTATGTGGTTGGGGAAGGATCGACTGCTGGGTTGATGCAACTCAACTCGGTTGGTGAATTTATTGGTTTTTTTGGAACCAACACGACCAACTTTAGTTGGTTACAAACCGTTTCAAATTTCTTTGGTATCAATAGGGCAACCAACATTCCTACCTCACCGACAAATGTTGCCTTGGATGAAAAAGGTTCCGTCTTTACGGTGTCAAATCTTAACAACCAACAAGTTAAAAAATTTAACATCGCGAGTCAAACGATTTTATCGATGTCTCAAGGGAGTCCACCCGTCAGCGTACATATCAATAATTTTGGTAATATTTTCACGATATCTCAAGAGGGTATCATCACCGAATACGATAGTTATGGCAATATGATTTTTGAATTCGGAGGCCTAGATCAAGGCAATCGCATTTCTGGATTGTATGTTAATCCGATTGATATGCTCACTGACGATGACCAAAACTTATGGGTCCTTGATAAAGGCACTGGCAAGATTCAATTGTTACAACGTTCTGAGTTTGCCAATTTGGTTCATCAAGGTCTTATCAATTTTAAAGAGGGTATATACGACCTTGATCAATGGGAAGATGTTTTAAGAATGAATAGCTTATTTGCACTTGCCAATGCTTCATTAGCCAGGGGGCATTATCGAGTTCAAGCGTATGAAGAGGCGCTTCGATATTACACCATTGCCTTTGATCGCCAAGGCTTTTCAGAAGCGTTTTGGCAATTACGTTATACGTGGTTAGAAGTCAATTTAGCAACCGTTCTATTGGTACTCGTGATTGCCTTTGCTGCGATTAAACTATGGCAATTTGGCAAAGCAAGATTGCTCACCTTTCATTCCGTTCAAACGTTTTTACAAAAACCACTCATGTTGAGAATGAATGAGGATCTTCGCTTGACTCGCCACGTTCTTGTTCATCCCCTCGATACCTATCAAGACATTAAACATTTAAAGAAAAGTTCTTGGTTAACCGCAAGTCTTCTTTATCTAGCAGTTCTGATTGCCAGTGTTTTTGAAATTTACACGACTGGTTTTATCTTTCAAACCGTCAACCTTAGTCAATTTCATCTTGTGATTCATTCCCTCACTCTTCTTGGAGGGATGTTCATCTTTATTTTCAGCAATTACTTAGTTGCAACCATTACCAATGGTGAAGGCTTTTTCAAGGATGTTTTTGTCTCAACTGCTCATGCCTTGGTTCCATATATTATCCTTACTCCGATTTTAGCAATCATCTCAAACGGACTTACCTATAACGAATGGATTGTTTACCAATTATTGGATGGGTTAAGGTTTGTTTGGAGTGGAACCTTGATTGTGCTGATGATCAAGGAAGTCCATAACTATGACGTTAGTGCCTTATTAAAAAATGTTTTCTTG
>JBIIZK010000034.1:0-6691 GCA_044346305.1 Bacilli bacterium | reverse complement strand
TCATTTTTAGAAAGTTTTCATCGTTTAAAAAATGGCGAACCAGTTGCCTATCTTGTTGGGCATACGACCTTCTTAGATTTACATCTTCAAGTCAATTCTCAGGTGTTAATTCCTCGGCAAGAAACCGAAGAACTTGTGACTTGGTTACTTAAGAATTTTCCTCAAGGAACACCTCTAAGCGTTGTTGATATTGGTACAGGAAGTGGCGCGATTGCCATTGCCTTAAAGTCTCAAAGACCAGCATGGAAAATCTTAGCTACCGACATCAGTTCATCCGCCCTTGATGTTGCTAAAGAAAATGCAACGAGGTTGAATCTCGACATTGAATTCAAACTTAGCGATGGTTTTCAAAGCATTCCAAGTAGGTTTTCCCAATCATTAAATTTAGTTGTCAGCAATCCCCCCTATGTCAAAACAACGAATGATCTTCATCCGTATGTGAAAGACCATGAGCCCCATCTAGCGTTGATTGCCAATCCAGTCACTAAGTTTTATGAGCAATATTTATTGGAAGCCAAACCCTTTATAAAATCAAAGGCGATGTTCGCATTTGAAATTAGTCCTGAGTTATCAACCTTGTTGCCTCCTATTGTTGATTCGATCTATCCAAAGGCAAAGATGACCGTGTTGAAAGACATCAATCTTAAAGATCGCTTTATAATCATTTATACTTAACCCAGAGGTAAACAAGATGAAACTCATTATTGCCAGTGATCACGCAGGTTTTGTAAATAAGCAAACACTGATTCAACAATTAAGAGTCCTTGGTTTTGACATCATCGATGGCGGAACCTTTTCTGAAGGTAGCTGCCATTATCCAGAATATGCACTTGCTGCAGCTGAACGCATTGCAGCGAAGGAAGCACCATTTGCCGCTTTGATTTGTGGATCAGGGATAGGGGTTTCCATTGCTGCGAATAAAGTGAAGGGTGCTCGATGTGCTGTTGGTTATCATGATGAAGCGACCAAGAGAGCCCGAATTGATAATGATGCAAACATCATTGCCTTTGGAGCGCGATACATGACCTTAGAAGAAATCCTCAAAAGAATTCAATTATTTGTAAACACCCCATACGAAGGTGGTCGTCACCAAACTAGACTCGATATTATCTCTGAATACGAAAAAAAGCATTTCCGTTAATCGTTAACCCTATCTATTGATAGGTGTGAACGATTATCATTGTCCTCGTTGTCACAATCAAGATCCTATCAAAGTTGGAATGAAAAACGGCCAACCTTATTGTCGTGCTTGTATCCAGTTTCAATGTCAACCTTGGGTTGCGAGTAAAAGAGAGAAGAAAGCTGTTCAAATTCAATTGGGTTATGCTTTGACGATAGAACAACAAATCATTTCTAATGGACTGATTAACTGCTACCGCCAACAACAATCCGTGATGGTTGATGCTGTCACCGGAAGTGGAAAAACTGAAATTGTATTTGGACTGATTCAAATTGCTCTTGCTGAAGGTAAGCGGATTGGTTTTGTCATTCCTCGACGGGATGTAGTTCAAGAAATGGTTCCACGATTTAAACACGTGTTCCCAAGCCTAACGATTGCCTCTGTTTTTGGTGGGCACCATGAAGACCTTGAAGCAGACTTGATTATCTTAACTACTCACCAAATATTTCGTTATGAACAGTACTTTGATGTGTTGATTTTTGATGAGGTGGATGCATTTCCGTATGCGGGTAATCCTGTCTTAATTGCCATGGTTCAACGGGCCAGTAAAGGCATCATTGTTTATTTGTCAGCAACATTTGAAAAACAGCAACTTATTGAATTTAGTAAGCAAGGTGGAAAAGTTTTTCATTTATTTAAACGCTATCACGGTCACCCACTTCCAGAGTTGACGACGTTGATTCGACCTTTTTTCCTGAAGTGGATCACGCTGATTGGGATACTTTTTCAGTTTTATAAGCGACAGGAACCTGTCTTTATTTTTGTTCCTACAATTGTAATAGGTAAATGGATGCTGCGCTTAGTTAGAGTGTTTTTCCCTACGACTAAATTGGCATTTTCTTCAAGTAAGGATCGTGAGGAGGTTATCCACCAGTTTAAAGTTAAGCCGGATTTTTTTCTTATTACCACAGCCATTCTCGAACGTGGGATTACAGTCAGTCAATTACAAGCAATTATTTTTGAAGCTGATCATCGACTCTACTCTACATCAATGTTGATTCAAATGGCTGGTCGAGTGGGAAGAAAATTGAACTCACCGACTGGTAAAGTCATTGCCTTAGCGAATTATCAAAGTCAATCGATTAAACATGCACAAGCAAAAATTAGATTCGCCAACGATCACATGTAGGCTGTGTTTTTCTCCTATCCATTATCGCCATCTTTTTCAATGGCATCGTACTCCAATGTTATGTTCATCGTGTTATCACCAATTGGAATGGCATCATCAACTATCTACCTTTGAGGGTGTGTCCATTGAATCTTTCTTTGATTATGGTCCAATGTTTCAATCAAGAATTCATCAATACAAAACCTTAGGAGATATTGTCCTTGGCCAAACTTTTTTATATCAGCATATCGATTACCTTAGACTGAAGTATCGTGGTTTTACTTTCGTTCCGGCACCAAGTCATCAAGATCATATAATTCATCGAGGATTTCATCATTTGGATGAAATCCTCTCGCCATTAGGTTTACCAACGTATCATATATTTTTCAAAAATAAACCATATCGCCAAGCAGAGCAAGGTTTCCAAGGTCGGCAAGCGATTCATGAAGTCCTTCAACGACTTGATCACATTTCGCTTCCACGAAAGCTTGTCTTGTTTGACGATGTGATGACCACTGGTGAAACCATACGAAGCATGATGAATCAACTACCAAGCAATCAAAAAACTGATTTAAAAATTATTGTTTTGGCTAGAAAAATTGAAACAAATACAAGATTACAATCATCATCAAAAATGCTAAAATAAGAAATTGGAAGAACATCTATGTCATGGTTAGAAAAAATCTTTAAATTCGAACAAAGACAGCTCAATTTGCTATCCAAGGAAGCAGACCGAGTTCTTGCTTTTGAATTGGAAATGAAGAGTTTATCTGATGATGCTTTAAAATTAAAAACAACTTATTTTCGTGATCTATTAAAAAACGGAAAAACCCTAGACGACATTAAATACGAAGCTTTTGCTGTAGCGAGAGAAGCTGCAACACGATCTTTAAAGATGACTCCCTTCAAAGTTCAAATCATTGGTGCCCTTGTCTTACATGGTGGTAACGTTGCGGAAATGAGAACCGGGGAAGGGAAAACCTTAACGGCGACGATGGCAGTTTATTTAAATGCATTATCTGGCTTAGGTGTCCACGTCATTACCGTTAACGAATATCTTGCCAAACGTGACGCTGAATGGATGGGTGTCATTTACCAATTCCTTGGCTTAACCGTGGGTGTCAATTTGCGCGACAAGAGCCCTCAAGAAAAACAAGCAGCATATTTATCGGATATCACCTATTCAACCAACGCTGAATTAGGGTTTGATTATTTGCGGGATAACATGACAGCGAATCCAAAGAGTCGGGTTCTACGAGGATTACCTTTTGCTGTTATTGATGAAGCGGACTCGATTCTAATTGATGAATCAAGAACGCCATTGATTATTTCTGGTGGAGCAAAAACTTCAGAATCTGAATTTGTTAAATTTGATCGCTTTGTCAAATCCTTAAAAAAAGAGAAACATTTCACCATTGATGTTAAAACCAAAACAGCAAACCTAACTGATTCTGGAGCTACCCTCGCAGAAATGGCGTTCAATATTCGTAACTTATATTCACCAGAGCATGCTGATAAAGTTCACCGAATTCACCAATCTTTAAAAGCCAATCACATTATGATGCGTGATGTGGATTATTTATTAGACCCTGAAAATAATATTCAAATCATCGATCAATTTACGGGTCGGATTTTAAAAGGTCGCGAATTTTCTGATGGTCTTCATCAAGCAATTCAGGCTAAAGAAAGCGCCATTTTCCGTGCGGAAACGATTACGATGGCCACCATCACCTATCAAAACTTTTTCCGTTTGTATA
This sequence comes from Bacilli bacterium, assembly GCA_044346305.1. Lineage (GTDB taxonomy): Bacteria > Bacillota_I > Bacilli_A > RFN20 > CAG-826 > UBA970. The sequence continues at coordinate 2,646 of JBIIZK010000034.1, read as the reverse complement.
AAAAATTAGGTGGGATGACCGGAACTGCAAAAACAGAAGAAGAAGAATTTATCAAAATTTATAACATGAAGGTGATTGGCATCCCCACCAACGTACCGATTCGGCGGGTAGATGACATTGACCTTATTTATGGAAATAAGGCAGCTAAACTTAAAGCCATTTTAAAAGAAGTGACGAGTCGATATGAAAAGAAGCAACCACTTTTGATTGGCACTCCTTCTGTTGAGGCATCGGAAGAACTTTCACGTTTATTAAAAGATCATGGGTTTCCTCATTCTGTGCTCAATGCTAAAAATCACGCTTCTGAAGCAGAAATAGTTCGTCGAGCAGGAGAAAAAGGTTCCATTACTATTGCCACGAACATGGCGGGTCGGGGAACAGATATTAAAATTGATGATGACGTCAGAGCTTTAGGTGGTCTTTGTGTTATCGGTACAGAACGACACGAAGCAAGACGAATTGATAACCAATTACGTGGTCGATCTGGTCGCCAAGGTGATCCTGGGTACTCACGTTTCTTTGTTTCCTTAGAAGATGATTTAATGATTCGCTTTGGTTCCGACGGGTTGCGAAATCTTTTTAAATCCCTCGGAGAAGAAGCAATCGAAAATCGCTTGTTAATGAATGCAATTACCGGTGCTCAAAAACGCATCGAAGGACAAAACTTTGATGTTCGTAAAAATGTCTTGGATTACGATAACGTCCTCGCTAAACAACGAAGTGTGATTTACCGAAAACGTGATGCGATTTTATTTGCCGATGACGTCACCGATATTATTAATGAAGTGTTTAATAATGCTGGCGCTTCTTTTGCAACAAAATCGATTATTGCTGACGATCGCACCAAAGCTATTGACGGTGAAAAACTTAAGAAAATGTTGGAACCTATGTTTCTACAAGAAGGAACCATCAACGCAAAGGCATTTAGTGAATCCCCTGTGGAAGAAGTTGCTGAAGACGTTACCATTCTTTTAATTAATCGATATAAAAACGCCATCAAAGATTGGCCAGCAGAAGTAGTCAAAGGGCTACCACGCCAAGTGTTGTTGAAAATGATAGATATGAACTGGCCACGACATATTGATGCGATGGATCATTTAAGACAAAGTATTCACTTGCGTAGTTATGCGCAAAGCAATCCTTTACAAGATTATGTGAACGAAGGATTTAAGAATTTTAAAGAACTCAACGAAAAAATTGCGGTTGAGTTTGTTGGCTCTATGTTAAATGCAAAGCTTGAAATCAAGCCCAAAAATCCCGCCATCAACCTTGCTCAACCTCATGGAGATAAAAGCGCATGATTGATATCTCGCTGTTAAAGTCGGAGTTAAATGATTTGGCTGTACTTATTCAGCAAGTCAGTGAATCTCTTTGACCTTGTTCAATTAAAAAATCAAATTAAAACTGATGAAGCGTTAATGGATACCGCTCATTTTTGGGATCATCAACGGCAAGCTAAAGCGGTTATTCAGAGATTAAACGAACAAAAGTTTTTTTTGGAATCATTAGAAAAAATGCAAACCAATCATCACCATTTAACCGAACTTTTCCCCATGCTTGATTTAGAACCAACCTTAGCTAAAAGTTTTCAACAAGAACTAATGGAATTAAAAGCACTAGCAAGGCAAGTTCAAGAATTAATTCTTTTTAAAGGTGAATTTGATCACTTGAATGCGATTGTTGAAATTCATCCAGGTGCAGGTGGAACCGAAAGTCATGACTGGGCGAACATGCTTTATCGCATGTACGTTCGTTATGCAGAAGCCAATCAATTCCAAGTGCAAATGCTAGATTATCTTGCCGGAGAAGAAGCTGGCATAAAGAGTGCGACGATGTTGATTAAGGGTAAGCGTGCTTATGGGTTATTAAAATCAGAAAAAGGGGTTCACCGATTGGTGAGAATTTCTCCATTTGATTCGAATGGTCGTCGCCATACGTCGTTTGCTTCTATCAATGTTATTCCTGAGATTGTAGATGATGTGGATGTTGACGTCCTAGATAAAGATCTTCGCATAGATACGTATCGATCGGGTGGTGCTGGTGGTCAAAACGTCAATAAGGTCGAAAGTGCAGTTAGAATTACGCATCTACCAACCGGTTTAGTTTCCTCATGTCAAATCGAACGTAGTCAGATTCAAAACAAAGAGAAAGCTATGCAAATGTTAAAGGCTCAACTTTATCAATTAAAAAAACAACAACAAGCTGATCATCTTGATCAAATTGTTGGTGAACAAAAAGATATTGAATGGGGAAGCCAAATTCGCTCTTATGTCTTTCAACCTTATATGATGATCAAGGATCATCGCACTGACTACCAAGAAGGTGATGTCGGTAAAGTCATGGATGGAGCGATTGACGGCTTTATTCGTTCTTTCCTAGAAATGGAAGCAAAAAAACATGTTAAAAAATAAACGAGTGATGAATGTGATTGTGATTGCGGCGGCAAACTTTTTACTCGCTTTTGCGAGTGCTTTTTTTCTAATCCCCATGAATATCGTCAATGGTGGAATGAATGGTTTATCTTTAATCTTTTTCTCATGGTTTGCGATTCCCGTTGATCTCACCACTGCCATCCTTGCTTGGTCTTTTTTCTTTGTAGGCTTGGTTATTCTTGGAAAAAAATTTAGTGCCCAAACTTTTTTAGCG
>JBIIZK010000033.1:0-6912 GCA_044346305.1 Bacilli bacterium | reverse complement strand
TGATCACAGTGGCGATGGAAAGAATCATCCACTCTTTGGCGGTGAAAAAAGTTTTCAGGGACTTTAAAAATTGTTTCATTGTTGCATACTTGCAATCCGTAATAACACTTGCTGACTCAGTTTAGCAACCACCAATCCAGCGAGCAATCCAGTGATAATCAAAACCGGTAAATAATTAATCATCCAAATGGTTTGGTATAACCACGACACCATCAAGATTTGTCCAACCCCATGGAATACCGCAGAAATCATCGACAAACCAAAAATAGACAATTGGTTAAAACGCCGAAACCCAATCACGAAGGTAGAGGCCAATAACCATCCGCTCATCGAAATTAAAAAATTAAATCCAAATCCTGTGAATAAACTTGTCATGAGGACTCGCATGAATCCATAAAAGAAATACGTTTCATCATCATATTCATACAAAACAATTAGGCCAACGGTATTGGCAATACCTAACTTCACTCCTGGAGAAATAAAGGCAGTCGGTAAAAACATCACCTCGGCATAATTTAAAAGCACACCAAGGGCCAAAAGCATCGCAATTCGAGTAAGTTTTTTAACTGAAGTTGTCTTCATACAATCGGGGCCTCAATCACTGCCATAAAATAATTAGGGGCACATATAATCGGTTGGCCTGGGGTTGCCACCCACCCTTGCTGCGAACATACATTCAGTGGTGAAGTTTCTTGTTCAATTCGAATGCGTTGATTATCAATTGCCAAGACAATATCACCAAGAAGAATTGGATATGTGGTTTGTTCAAACGTTACCGTTTGTTCTTCATACAAAGAATATTGACGAACCAATTGGTTTTCGATATAAACCGAAACATAAAGATCACCACTTGGGCGGTTATAAATATTGATGAATGATAGTAATAGCGACAATGCCAACAGTAAAATAGAGAAGGCATACACGTCGGCGGTTTTTTTCTTTAATGTAAATTTAGGTTTCATAAAAAAAGACTAGGGGTTAACCTAGTCAAATTATCAAGGAAAAAACAAGAAAAATCAACAAAGAATCGGTTATTTTGAACCATCAAACTTTTGAACTTTTTGTTCAAAACTGCAAGCGCCTGTATTGCCACAGCATCCGCCTTGTGGCGTGGTGTCGCAACTTTCAGCTTGGTTCGCTTGAATGGTTTTTCTACGAATATTGGTGACAAACGCATAAGCACCAATCATGGCAATAATGACGCCGATACCGAGTAAAAATCTTACTATGTCATTCATCTTAAAGTCCTCCTAGACCGAGTAAACCCATCGCGATGAGCGCGAGGATAATGAGGGTGATACTTAACCCTTGAAAAGGGGCAGGAATTCGACTGGTTCGTTCCAATCGTTCTTGATAGATCACCATCAATAGATTTATCATAACAAATCCTAATGGAACTGCAACTGAAGTGACGATGATGTCGCCAATGGTTGGCGTGCCAATAATCAATGTCATTAACACAAAGGTAATCACCGCATTGGTGGTGACCAAAGGAAAATAAAATCCATAAGCTTCATGCCACTTTGGAAAGAATCTTTTTAAAGCCCACCATTCTAATTGACTCACGAGTGCAATGATGAAGACGGCAGATAAAAAAGATAAAAATGTCAACGATAATGGAAGCAAAACCCATTGATACCATCCATAAAAAATCAGACCGCTGACCAAGGTGATATCAATCATAAATAACCCTACAAAAAAAGCGACATCTAATTTTCTTAAATTTCTTAATAAACTAATATCCACAAACTGCGTTAAGACAATGTTGCCACCAATGATCGCAGTTAAGATGATCGATATCAAATTCATGCTTGTTTACCTCGTATATTGCGAACAAAGGCAATCCATAAAGCTGCGAGCAATAAAATTCCGATCGCACCTTGAGGACCTAAGAAAATTGGCATCCGGTAAGCAGGCTCAAGAATCGTCCACGTGAACAAAAAGCTTTGTCCAGATGGGGAAGCAAATCGGATAACTCCCAATCCGAGCGCATCAGAAAAAAGTCCAATCGGGATTACCAATATGGCAAAGCCTGCCACAGAACCAAGCACATGAAAGACAATCGTTTTTAAGGATTCAGTTTGGACTACCGTTTCAACCCTGGCTAAGATTAATCCACTGATGGCAATGAAAGGTAAATAGACTTCAATCCCGACAACCCAGCCTGGTACGAAGGCAACTGAGAGCATCTGTATCCAAGTGGCAACAGTTGCCATCACCAGCATGATAAGTAACCATTTGGTATCTTCTGTAAAATATTTTCTTAAAAAATACAGGATGGTGGTCGATAAGAATAAATTAAAGAATAACGCCAAGGTCATCATCCATGCACTCGTGAACGATTGGCCGCCTGCAAGAAAAATGAATAAACCTAATCCTAAAGATAGGATGAGATGTTGTTGTTGAAAGGCTTCTTTAAATGCTTTCATCATTCAACGTCCACCCTTTGTAAATAATCTAAACGAATCGCTTTTAAAACATTGACGATGCTTCTTCTTGTGATTGAAGATCCTGTGGAAATAGATACTAAACTTGCTGTCCAAAGTGATTCTTCATTAATGGTCACACCGCTTAATACTTCAGGGACGCTGAGCAAAACATCCGCACCATATCCTGCAGATTCTCCATGTTGATCAATGATGAAGTTGGTGATGAGGCCTTCTTTGATTCCTAAACGATATGATAATCCTGGGGCATAACCATTAGTCACCCCCGTATAAGCAACCGCTATTAAAACATTATCTTGAAAAAAAGGTTTTACTTCTAAGATACCAGCAGTAAACAAATCACCCGTGGGAACAATGGCTTCACCCACTTGGTAATCCGCAAGTGAATCTATATTCAACAAATCAAGATACCGTTGGTTTTCTCTTGTTTCTAAAATAGGTTGGGTGATGATATTGGTCGCAAACAAGATTGAAAATGCAGACATTGCCGTTAACCCTAAGACCAATAAAGACGTGGTTGGTTTATCCATCTTAGTCTCCTAAAGCATTCAATAATGCTTGGTGTATCCGAATGAAGCTTATGGTGGCACCACTTTCATTTGCATTGAAATTTGGATAAGTAGGTAAAGTCACCATCGATAAAACATCGGTGGTGGTTTGCCCAAGATAATAATCCTGAATATCGATCAATGCTTGATTGACGGTACTAAGATATGGATTGCTGGTTGCAAGAATTCCCGTCCAATCAATCCCGACAAGTGTGTTGTTGGTTGTATCAACATAGACAATGGCGTTCACGACGTCTTCAGTATCACATTCATTACACGCATAGCTTTGTGCAGATCCCTTGAAAACAATAATATTTCTAAATGCATCTTGCAAAGCGTTCAATAAGCGAAAGGTTGTCACTGAGGTCCCGGTGATGGTGAGATTGTCTGGGATGAGTTGTTCATCGATGGCCAATAAAGTGTCGACATTCATTGATAAATAAGTCTGGATGATCGAGGGGCCTTGGCTTGTCCAATTAGATGCGTATCCATTTGTTGATATACCTGAGATGATATCAATCTTAACAATGTTAAATGATCGGTCAACTCCTACATCCACAATGAGGGTTGTTTGCGCGTCATCTTCTTCATAAAAATAAGAAGTGTATTCACCGCGATAAGTTTGAAACGGAATCACCACCACTTGAGATGAGGAAGAATTTGAATCAGCGTTAACAATCGTCGGTAATATCGTCAACCCAACCGATAACACCATTAATGAAGATAAGAACGAATACCGTTGTTTAAGGAATTGGTTGGTTAACCCGACCGTGTATTTATCAATCACAGGAGAGACTAAGTTCGCCACAGCGATGCCATACACCACACCTTCAGGTAAGGCGGATTGGGTGCGGATGATTAAGACAACGAAACCGGCGATGATGCCGATCATTGCTTTGCCATAATTTGAGGTTGGCGATGTGACTGGATCAGTCAACATAAACATGCCACCGAAAAATACCGAACCCAAACTTACAAAGGTAAACGCATACCATAAAGGAGGAATACCATGAACAAGTCCAAGGGCAAAAGCACCAAACCAAACGGTGAATAGAAAGAAAACGGTTGGTCGCCAATTATGAGCCTTTAATAAGGTTAAAATAACACCAAGTAACACAATCAATAAAACCGATGTTTCGCCTAATGCTCCGGAATAATTACCAAGAATTAATTGCCATAAGGAATCAACAGGCAATCCTTCCAAGGAGTTCCCAATCCAATTTGGGTTTGCACTGGCGAATGCCGTGGTGATGGTTTGACCTGTTGCAGTTAATGATGGGACATCTTGGATGGACCCAAGATATGCAGTGAGTTGACCACCAAAAGCAAGCCCAACAAAAATCCGGCCAAAAGCTGCAGGATTAAAGATGTTCATCCCGAATCCACCAAAGGTATATTTGACAATCAAGGTTGCAAATAAATTTCCAACAATGACCACATAATATGGTGTACCTATCGGTAAGGTTAAGGTTATTAAAACTGCCGTCACATACGAATAGTTCTTTCGAACTGACTGAATCATATATGACAACATTCTTCCATGGTGAGGTTGATAACGCATCGCCGCGACCAACATATCAGCAAGCAAGGTAATGATTAACGAAGTCATCATCATGCCAATGGCTTTGACTCCATATTCAATGCCGTGGGTCAACCAATGAAATCCAGTTGAAAAAATAAATAACCCAATTAATCCAATCGTATAATCACGCATCGCTCGTTTGGTTTGAGCTAGTGGATTTCTTAAAAATGGACCAGGGGAGGTGACAAATTGGGTCATGATGCTTTTGCCACTTGTTTGGCTAATTCAATCCGAGTTCTTGCTTTGCCTTGACGAACTGCTTCTGTCACTTCAATTTTTGAAGGACACACGTAGGTACAAATACCACACTCCACACATTTCATTGCATCGAGTTTTAATAATCTAGCATGGTTGTGACTATCTAACGCTAATTTAATTTCAATCGGTTGTAAGTTTGCTGGGCAGTTGCTCGTGCATGCTCCACACCGTAAACATGTTTCTTCTTGCGATGCAATGGGGGCGAGCACCGTGTATCCACCAAAGTGGGGTTGAACAGCAAACTGATCGTCTTTGACTGCTTTTGCAGACATCGGTCCACCGATAAATGCAGTCACCGAATCCATCGAATAGCCGCCAATGGCTTTGACCACATCACTCATCAACATGCCAACCGGAACTCGTACATTGACTTCTTGATTTAATCCAGCACCAGACAACGTTAAAATTCTTTCAATGACGGGTTGACCGAGTATGACTAAGTCATGAAGCGCAATCGCAGAGGTAATATTGGAAACGATGACGTTAGCTTCCAAAGGAAACTTGTCATATTCTCGATTTAAAACTTGCTTGACCAACGATCGTTCCCAACCCATGGGATAAACATCAGGCACTGAACGCACTTCAATATGAGGATACTTAGAAAGAAAGGGTTGTAATGCGTCTTTGATGGCAACTTTGGTTGACTTAAAGGCAATGATAACTTTGCTAGCGCCAGCGGCGACTCGAAATAACTCTGATCCTTTAAGGACTTCTTCAGCATAATTTTGAGCGGTGACATAATCCGTGGATAAATAAGGTTCACATTCTACGCCATTAATTAGGACGTATTCAACATCCTTGGCAGATTGATATTTGAAGTAAGCTGGAAAACCTGATCCACCGAGTCCAGTTAACCCACCAAGTTTCATTTGTTGAATGATTTGTTCTCTTGAAGCATTCATGCTTAATGGCTTGATACTCGATGAAGGTTGATCTTTACCGTTGTTTTCAATCACATAATGAGAAACGCTTCGACCAACAACGGGATGATACTTATTTTCTTTTCTTGCAATGGTTCCAGAGACACTAGAAAAAAAAGGAACATGCATGTCTTTGCGAACACCAATAATTTGACCAACGTTAACGGTGTCACCCACCTGAGTTTGTAGTTCAATATCTACACCATTAGGTCCAACCAATGGAATATAAATCAATTTTTTCGATTCAAATGGTAAATCAAGAATAGGGGTATGGGCGCTTCGTTCTTTTCTTCCGTCGATATGGAGTGGTTTTAAGGCGGTAAACATATTGATGTTCATATGAAATTAGTATAAACAAAAAAAGTCTATATATATAGACCCTTTGGTCAAATAAATTTTATAAAAGCGTTTTCAAGGTTAGTGGCTTCTTGACTTCCCTTTGAATTTGAGCATATGGCCCATTTTTTCTTGTTTTGTCTTTAAATAGAATTCCGTACGTTCATGGTGATTCAATTGAATTTTCACCCGATCAACAATTTCAATGCCAAACCCTGATAAGGAGCGAATCTTGGTGGGGTTGTTGGTCATGAGATGAACTTGAGAAATTCCAAGCTGTTTTAAGATTTGTGCGCCGATGCCATATTCACGTAAATCTTCAGGAAAGCCTAACGCCAAATTGGCTTCCACGGTATCTAACCCCATGTCTTGTAAAGCATAGGCTCTGATTTTATTTATTAAACCAATCCCGCGACCTTCTTGTCGCATGTAAAGTAAGACTCCCCGACCTTGTTTTTCAATTCGCTTTAAGGCTGCTTGTAATTGTTGCCCACAATCACAACGTTGAGACCCAAAGGCATCGCCAGTTAAACATTCGGAATGGACACGAACCAACACGGGTTCTTGAGAAGAGACATTGCCCTTGATTAATGCGACGTGGTGTTCACCGTTTAATTTGTTCACGAAACCAATCATTTTAAAAACCCCAAATTTGGTAGGCATTTCAGCAGTGGCAATGCGTTCAATGTAGGATTCTTGTTTGCGACGGAAAGAGATTAATTCTGCAATGGATAAGGTTGGAATCTCTTCCTTTAATTGTTGCATATCAATACCAGTTTGTAATCGACCAACACCATCACAGCTTGGGGATAAAATGCCAA
>JBIIZK010000032.1:0-7052 GCA_044346305.1 Bacilli bacterium | reverse complement strand
TGAAATAAGTGAAATTTTAGAAACTTTAGATGAATCACCTTTTTTATCACAAGTCATTCCTGCTGTGCTCTTCAAACTTGTTGAAGATGAAATTGCTTCAGGAGGACCACAGGGTGGAGTTGGTTTTTCTACATTCCTTCCAAACAATTGGGCAGCTTATCAATCTATTCAATTTGGTTCAGAATTAAGTCTAATTTATGATTTAGTTTATGAATTAAATTCATCCGTTGATGGGTTATTTGATTTGCCTTTACCTGCAAATGAATCTCCATTACCCCTAGGTCGCAGACAAGCTAATGATCTATCATCGTCAACTATCGTTGATCAATTAAGTGATCATTTTGATCTATTCGTTCAAGTTTTATTGGGAGAAGTGAATAATTTAGGGCAACCGATTAATAACAACCCGGTTACTGGTAAATCAATCAACCGGCGATCTTTATTGGACTCCGATTTGATCATGACAGGTCTACCTTCGATTGTAGAAAATTTATTATTACCCTCTTTATTAAGCGTTGCTGGGGAAAACTTTGATGACACTAATTTAAATAATTTAATTGAGGTTTTTAATGATGGAGATTTGGGAGACGTAAGATTAAGTTACAAAGGCGAATTTGGAGGAATATTAAGTATTTTGAAGGCAATTATTGACAATGAAACTTTAGTTAGTTTGATTCAACCCGAACCTGGACAATCTTTAGATGCTTTAGGGTTATTGGAGGATGTTGAATTTCGAAAAGGACTTAAAACTGATTTGATTCCTACCTTAGATCGATCACAAATTATCCTTACGGTAGTTCCTGGAATTTTAGAATCAACACTTACTGGTACTGGTTTTGACGATTTTCTTTCATTGATTTCTCTTACCACTTCGGATTTAAATTTTGAATTTACGAGTTTATCGCGTGAACTCATTATTGTCATTGATATGATGGGTTATGCGTTTAATGTTTTGGAAGCAAGCGATGATTTATTTAATCAATTTCCTACGCTTGCGTTCGATTTGATAGGTTTATTGGATAACATTTATTCATCAGATATTATCAATAAAAATCCAATCACCAATAATAAAACCACGAATTATAACCAAATGATCAAGGGCATTTTCACCCTAATTGATGGTATCGGTATTGAAGAAGCAGATATCGATGCTGGTTTTAACCTCGTCACTCCAGTTGGTCAGCAAAATGGCTGGACAACCACATATATTGACATTAACAACAATGACAAACTTGATTCCTCTGACACTATTTCTTATGCAGGTGAAAATTACCACCTCATCAATTTTTTAAAGACGGCTATTGATTCGGATTTATTAAATATTTCTGGTGATATTTTTGAAGCTTTAAATGAGTTAGCGTCAGGAAGCGAAGATTTAGATGATCCTAATGTCTCCACGTTGTATAAGATCTTTGCTTATGCAGACCGCTCAGAAATTATCAGTGCTTCATTTGGAGGAATTCTTGATAATTTATTTGGAACAACCAGTGGGCTAATTGATCTTGATCTAGGCACAAGTTTTAGAAATGTCACTTCATGGACTGAAGAAGGATCCAATTTATTATTCTTGGTAAAACAAATGAATAATTTTTCTGGTGGATTAGAAAACATTGATTTTTTAGGAACAGATGTTGAAGATCTTGAAGAACTTTTACAAGGACTAGCAGCATCAAACATTTTTTCAAAACCTAATGGTGCTTATGTCTTTCCTGACTTTTTGTTAAATCAACTAAAGGCTATACCTTCGATGGGTTCATATTTTCTTGATCCTACACCATATTTAGTTGAGTATGATAACGATGCAACAGATCTATACACGATTGTCACCCAAGACTTTTATCAAATCAGCAATCAAGTTTCAACTAGAATGAATTGGTATGGTGTAAAAACGCTTATTGTCGATCCTCAATCAGTTCCAATTTTAGATACTAATGGAGATTTACAATATGAATATATAGGTGGTGAAATAGAAAATATTGTTGATTTTATTGATGAACTTCAATCCATTTCAATTGGTAATTTTACATCCGGGACTGGAATTGATGGAACCATGGTTCGTCGAGTTATGCTTTCATTAAACGAAGCAACTTCTTTACGTGTGCTAATTTATAATATGTTTGAATCCATCTTTAGCGAAGGAAATATTGACTTTGGTACTGTTTCTTTTTCAAATACGAATACGCTTGTCTTTTTAGAGGTTGATAAGGCTGAACGCGCCAATCAAATTGAAGATATTGCTGATTTGATTGATACAATTGCTTCTATGGGATTAAATGGAGGTGGTTTATTTGACCTATTTGATGAAACTACAACCACCTCACCATACGAGTTAGTAGATGATTTACTAAATATTCTTAATAATTCACTATTGTTTAATCCACTTGAATCAAATGAAAATGACATGACAGTCTTTGAAGATAGTTATCAATTTTTATTGACGAATGCGTTGGATACCTTTACAGACGATTGTTCGACTTGTGCAGCTCCTGAGCAAACACTGTATGATGAACTACTTGAATTGAATGAAACTTTCAATGATAGTGGAACCACTAATATAGTTAATCTTATTAATGTATTGAACTTAATTGCTGAACTTAATGAATGATGGAAAATCACTTACAAATTTACTGTTTTAGGTTATGAAAATATTCCAAATCAATTCCAAATCAACGATTCACAAAACAATCGCGATTATGTCTAGCAAAGGTGGTGTTGGTAAAAGTACCGTCACCGCATTAATAGCCACTCATCTTACTAGACTGGGAAAAAAAGTTGGTATTTTGGATGCAGATATCATTGGTCCCACCATTTCAAAATTATTTTCTGTTAAGGATAAAATTGTTGGAGAAGATGGTCTCATACTACCCGTTGTTACATCATTAGGCGTTAAATTAATATCCTCACAACTTTTATTATCAACACAAGATGAACCTATTGTCTGGCGATCCCCGCTCGTTCTTGATTTGATTCGGCAATTTTATGTCGATGTCATTTGGGGAGAACTCGATTATTTATTGATCGATCTACCACCAGGAACGGGTGATGTTGCCATGACCGTTTTGGAAAGTCTTCACGTTGATGAAATTATCATGGTGACGACCCCACAAGAAATTGTTCAGGACATTGTCAGTAAAGGCATTCAAATGGCAGAAATTGTTAAAAAACCCATACGAGGAATCATTGAAAACTATAGTTATTTTATCTGTGATCATTGTGAAAAAAAGCATTCATTTTTTCAAACATCCTCCCAATCACCAATCTGGCAAAAATATAAAATTCCATTACTAGCACAACTACCTTTACAAAGCGATTTACCAAGGTTGATTGACCGTGGTAAGATGGAAACAATCAAGATGATAGAGATTGGAACAATGGTTCAAGATTGGAAGGATTGATTATGGATTCAAAAGAATACAGCACAAGAAGAGAAAAAGTCTTTCAGCAAATCATGGAGCAATCCATATTTATCTTATTTTCAGGTGGACTTATCAAATCCAGTGCAGATGCAACCTTTCCTTTTGTTGTGAATAAAAACTTTTATTATTTAACAGGCATTGAACAAGAAAACACTATCTTGGTGATGCTAAAAACTCCAACAACTGTCAAAACCTATTTATTTATTGATGAAATTGATGAAACAAAAACACGATGGATAGGAAAAAAACTTGATGTGGATACGGCAGCAAAGACCAGCGGTATACATGATATTTTCATGATGTCTATGTTTGATACTAGGCTAAAGGAAATGTTATTAGATACCAATGGATATGGCAAAGTAACACATGCATATCTTGATTTAGAAAAAAATAATATTATTGATGGTCAATTTAAAACAACAGAACGATTCGCGGATGAATTAAAAAAACAGTATTCAGCATTAAGAATTGATAACGCTTATCCACTTTTAACGAAACTTCGCATGGTAAAGTCAGCGAAAGAAGTAGAAGCAATTCGGTTTGCAATTAAAGGTACCTCATATGGTTTACAAAGCATCCGTAAACATCTAAAACCAGGTTTATTTGAACATCAAATTGAAGGTCTATTTCAATATGCGATTAAAGAGCACAATAACATGGGTCTAGCATTTGATACCATCATCGCCAGTGGAAAAAATGCAATTATTCTCCACTATCCTAATCCAAAAGATAAAATTTCAGATGGAGCTCTTGTTCTTTGTGATCTTGGGGCAACTTATGGTCATTATCGTGGTGATATTACAAGGACTTATCCCGCTAATCGAAAATTCAACCCCCTACAAAAACAAGTCTATGAAACAGTTTTAAAAGCAAATCAACTCATTATTCAAATGGCGAAACCGGGACTAAAAATTGTTGATTTACAACAAGCTTGTTTAAAGTTTTTAGCTGATGCAGCATTAAAAGAAGGTTGGATTAAATCCGCAGAAGATATCGGTAAAATTTATTACCATAATGTTGGCCATCATTTGGGTTTAGATACTCACGATCCGATTGCACGTGACATTCCTTTAGAACCTGGTTGTGTCATCACCGTTGAACCAGGTTTATACATCAAAGAGTTAGGTATTGGTATTCGAATTGAAGATAACATTTTAATCACGGACAAAGGTTGTGAAAATCTTTCAATCGACATTCCGAAAACGATTGAAGAAATCGAAAACTAGCCCTCAACTTCACGGAAACAAGAACCGCCAATAAATTCACGTATCAGTGAATTTGATGGAATCCATTTTTCATCGATATCAACAAAATACTTTAGCATTCGTATCAATCTTTCGGCGATTGGAAAATAGATTGATTCTTTATCAATGGAACTTAAGACTGGAATGGCATATCGCTTCATGACACAAAGTTCATAGGGTAAAAAAGAGTTAAAAACATAATCAGCTTCTTCTTGGGTTTTATAAATCCAGGTAAATTCTCCGCGTCGGACTGAAGGCCACATGTCGATGGTTTGTTCTGCTGGAGAACCACGATATTTTTTATCTCGCACCATTCGTCTAAGTAATCGTAAGTCTGTTAAACTCATTGGATTGTGATCGTCATAATTAATTTGAGATTGTGGAGAAATATAAATTTTATACTTTTGGGTTTTTGGTACCACTGAGGTTAACGCATCATTCAGCGCATGGATACCTTCTATAATGATAAGCGTATCTTCTTGGATTTTTAACTTTTTAGGTTTTTCCAAGGCTGCATCAAACTTACTATTAGGTAACTGAACTTCTTCACCATTCATTAGTTGGGCGAGGTGTTCATTAAACAACGCAAGATTTAAGGCATGGATGCTCTCAAGGTCTACCTTACCTTCGCTATCTTTAGGTGCTTGATCCTTAGGTAAATAATAATCGTCTATAGAAATTCGAATAGGTAGAAAACCGCGTGACATGAGTTCAATTCTTAACCTATTTGCAAATGTTGTTTTTCCTGAAGAAGATGGTCCAGCAATACAAATGAGACGAAGGTTATCTTTTCGACTTTCAATTGCCTCACCTAGTTCTACTAACATTCTTGAGTGTTTGGCTTCACATAAGTTGATGAAATCAACAACCCGGTCATCACTTACAAATTTATTGATACGAGCAACGGAGTCTGCTTGTGTAATCGCTGACCATGCATGAGCTTCTTTTAATGTTTGGCCGAAAATAGGTGCATCTTCAAATGGAGGAATTTTACCATTTGTCTCTGAACGTGGGTACTGAATAATAATTCCAGGAGGATAATAGATTAACTTCCAATCTTTGATGTATCCGCTGGATAGTGCCATCATGCCATGCATGTAATTGATGTATTCACCACATCGATAAAAATGAACAGTTTTTTCAGGTCGATATTGAAGAATGTCTAATTTATCATTAAAACCAAGTGTCTTATATTTAACAATAGCCTCATCTTTATTGACAATGGTTCTTTCAAAAGGCAATTTTAATTGAACCAAATTAGTTAATTTAGCTTCTAATTTCTGAACAAAAGAAGGATCAATTTTCTTTGGGTTGGTAAATTCCATAAAAATCGATCGTGAAATATGGTAAGAAAATCGAAAACGATATAAGGGATTAAGTTGATGAACAGCCATCGCAACCAGGTACCTCAATGTTGTTTCGTAGGTTCGAACAGCATCTTGTTGATGGATAGTTAAAAATTCTATTTTTGCATCAAAGTAAACTTCATAAGTAAGGTCACGTATTCGGTGGTTGACCTTAGCACATAAAAATTGGTGGTTTTCCGAAAGTAAAGAATTTAATGAAACCTTTTCTTCAAAGATTTTCTCTTGATTTAAATATTGAATTTTGAATGCCATGATGCCCTCTTGTTTCCAATATGATGGAAACATTAAATTATATATTATTTTGATTAAAAACGACTAACGTAATCAGACCTTTTTATCTTAAGAAATATAAATTAATTTAATTTAGATGAAATTGAGACATAATCAAGCATCAATGTCTGGAAACGTTGAGGATCAAAAAAAGCTTGGTTAGCTTGAATTCGCTCAATTCTTTGATTTCCATTTAAAATATAAAGTGTTGGAGTGGAAAAACCTTCTGGAAAATAGCTTGGAAACTCCTCTTGAAACATCGATAAATGATGAAGATGTTGAAGGGTATCTAAGTAGTAAACCATCGCTTTTGTTTTAGAAATCCAATCTAACAACACTGGTTGAAATTGTAAGCAACTTGAACAACTCGGATTTCCAACATATAGCAAATAAGGATTATTCTCATTAGATAATTCAATTAGTTTTTCCAATTCAATCCGTGTGGTTAATTCATCCATTGAAATCGTTGTTGGCGTGGTTGTAAGTAGAAGAGGATTCATCGCAATGGTGGTTGAATTTGAATTCATTTGGCAACCAATAAGCAAAATTGATAACATAGCTGAAATACTTTTTTGCAATACTAATTTCATAACAAAATTATAACATTGACGATAAGTTTTAGAGGTTATATGTTTATAATGAAATAGAGGTACATAAAAAATGAATGTATGGCACGATGTATCAAAAAAGAGAATTAGTCCTGAAAGATTTTTAGCCTGTATTGAAATTTCAAAGGGGTCAAAAAATAAGTATGA
>JBIIZK010000031.1:0-7188 GCA_044346305.1 Bacilli bacterium | reverse complement strand
TTGCCATTGGTCTATTTATCTATGTATCACGAAGTGAAAGTCTAACACCAGATTCAATTTTTTTATGGTTCCTTATTTCTTATGCAATAACGTTAATTGTGGGTTTATTCATCCTTGGGGTTTATTCGATGATTACTTTGCATTTCGGATTAATTGATTCGATTAAAATTGGTTTGATTACCATTGTGTTTAATCTCGCCTTTTATTTTTTGTTGGCCATCACCGGAATGGAATATACTCCAATTGAAATTGCATTCTTTTTTATTGGTGAGCCTGCTTTATTAATTGGATTAAGAGTTTCTAGACGCGTCCTTGCGATTGTATTAGACTATCAAAAATCTGATAAATCCCTTAATCAAAGAACACTCGTCATTGGTGCCGGTGCAGCTGGCAAAATGGTCATTGATGAACTTCGAACCAATCGTCATCTCCAAGCAAACCCCGTGGTGGTGGTTGATGATGATCCTGAAAAATTGAAACGCCAATTTTTAAATTTACCAATCGAAGGGCCAGTAAACAACTTACCAAGTATCATTGAAAAATATAAAATTCAACAAGTCATTATCGGTATTGGCAATATTACCAGAGCGCGCTTGTTTGATATTTTAAGAATCATGGAAAAGTCGAATGTAAAAATTAGACGTTTACCTTTAATGGAAGAACTTGAAAAAGATGGTCAACGGATGGCCGTCCAAGATGTTGATGTCAATGAACTCCTTGGGCGTGATGTTGTTCCTTTAATGAACGACGATATCAAAACTTTTATTAAAGACCAAGTGGTTCTAATTACTGGAGCAGGCGGATCGATTGGCAGTGAATTAACTAGACAAATTTTTCGATATCAACCCAAAATTATGGTCTTGTTAGATATTTATGAAAATGGGGTTTATGATCTACAACAAGAACTTGTTAAACTCAATAAAAAAATAAGTAAACCTATTCCTATTTTTGTTCAAATTGGTGCAACGTATAACCAAGTGAGAATGGAACAAATATTTCAAACCTATCAACCTAATCTTGTTTTTCATGCTGCTGCCTATAAGCATGTGCCTTTGATGCAAGACTCTCCTCAAGAAGCGATTCGAACCAATATATTAGGTACTTATCACATTGCCTTATTGGCACAAAAACACAAAGCTAAGAAAATGGTTTTGGTTTCAACCGATAAAGCTGTTCGCTCCACCAATGTCATGGGTGCAACTAAATATTACGCAGAAACGATCATGCGATATTTTGCAAAACAAAAAGGTCAAACCGCATATGCCGCAGTACGGTTTGGTAATGTTCTGGCTAGCAATGGCAGTGTTATTCCATTATTTAAGAAGCAAATTGAACAAGGTGGTCCTGTTACCGTTACCGATAAAGAAATCACTAGATTCTTTATGACTATCCCTGAAGCAGTTGGGTTAATCCTTCAATGTGGCGTTCTTGCAAAAGATGGTGAAATTTTCATACTCGACATGGGGCAACCTGTAAAAATTATTGATTTAGCAGAAAAAATGATTCGCCAGTCTGGTTATATCCCTTATGAAGAAATTCGTATTGAATTTACTGGATTAAGACCCGGTGAAAAGATGTATGAAGAGCTACTCCTAGATCCTAAAACAACTGTCAAAACTCAAAGTGAAAAAATTTTTATTGACCGTATTGATTTAATCGAGTTTAATGAATTAAGATTTAAAGAGTTGATTTCATTTGCCGAAAGTAATCATCAAGGTACAACAGAATTGTTATTTAAACAGTTAAATTTAAAGGGGTAATATATGGATATTTTTAACGGGAAGACGTTGTTGATTACAGGTGGCACAGGCTCCTTTGGGAACGCAGTTATGAAAAGGTTTCTTGATACATCAATTAAAGAAATCAGAATCTTTTCACGAGATGAAAAGAAACAAGAAGACATGAGACGTTTTTATAAAAACCCAAAAATTAAGTTCTATATTGGTGATGTTAGACAAGCAGGTGGTTTAGAGGATGCCATGGTTGGTGTGGATTATGTATTCCACGCAGCGGCACTTAAACAAGTTCCATCCTGCGAATTTTTCCCAATCGAAGCGGTTAAAACCAACGTACTAGGAACTGAAAATGTTCTTAACGCTGCCATACGAGCTGGAGTTAAAAAAGTCATTTGTTTATCCACTGATAAAGCAGTTTATCCAATCAATGCAATGGGTATATCAAAAGCAATGATGGAAAAAGTATTTATTGCCAAAGCCAGAACCGTAGATCCTAAGAAAACTTTAATATGCGGAACTCGTTATGGAAATGTCATGGCTTCCAGAGGTTCTGTTATCCCTTTATTTATTGATCAAATTAAAAACGGCTTACCTTTAACTGTTACCGATCCAAATATGACTAGATTTTTAATGTCTCTTGAAGAAGCGGTTGAGCTTGTATTGCACTCGTTTATCCATGGTAAGCAAGGCGATATCATGGTGCAAAAAGCACCTGCAAGCACGGTTGAAGATTTGGCCGTCGCATTGGTTGAATTATTCTCAGGCAAAAATAAAATCCAGGTCATCGGAACTCGACACGGTGAAAAGCTTTATGAAACTTTACTAACCAAAGAAGAATTTGCCGTTAGTGAAGACATGGGTGATTACTACCGTATCCCAGCCGATAATCGAGATTTAAACTATGATGTATATGTCTCTTCAGGATCTTCAAAACTTTCTGCAGTCACGGAATATAACTCTCACAATACAAAACGTTTGAATGTGAAGGAAATTAAAAATAAATTATTACAACTTGAAGAAGTGAAGGAAGCATTGGTTGGATGGAAAAAATAGATCCCATCCTAATTACAGGTTCTCAAGGTTTTTTGGCGAAGAATCTAATCGCAAGATTAATTGGCTTGGGTTTTTCAAATCTTTTATTAGTTGATCGATTAACTTCTAAAAAATCTCTTGAGGAATATGTTCATAAAGCAAAGTTCATTTTTCATTTTGCAGGGGTCAATCGGCCTCTAGACCCTAAAGAATTTGTTGTTGGTAATACGAATTCTATTCATGAGTTGATTCAATTAATTCAAAAAAATAAATCAAAAGCTCCGGTTGTTGTTTCTTCATCCACGCAAGCGATGATGAATAATCCATATGGATTAAGTAAAAAAGCAGGAGAAGATCTATTGTTAAACTTCTCTATAAAAACCACACACCCTGTTTTTATCTATCGATTAACCAATGTGTTTGGTAAATGGTCAAAACCTAATTATAATTCTGTTGTTGCAACATTTTGCCACAATATTTCACGAGACATTCCCATAAAAATCAATGATCCACAATCAAAGATTTCGTTGGTTTATATTGATGATGTCATGGATGAAATGATAAGGTGCCTTGATGGAAAAGTAACAACATTGGACGGCATTCTTAAAGTCCTACCCGAATACGAAATCACCGTGGGTGAACTTGCCTCAACCATACAACGATTTAAAGATTCTCGACATAATCTTAGTTTAGAGAATCAACATAATCCAATAGTAAAAAAACTATATGCAACGTATTTAAGTTTTTTACAAGAAAACTCATTTATTTATGATTTAAAAATGAATATGGATTTACGTGGATCCTTCACCGAAATGTTTAAAACGAGTCAAGAAGGTCAAATCTCGGTGAATATTAGTAAACCCGGCATCATTAAAGGAAATCATTATCACCATACGAAAAATGAAAAGTTTATTGTTGTTAGTGGCAATGGTGTTATTAAGTTTAGACGGGTTAACGCTAATGAAGTTATCTCTTATCAAGTGAGTGGGGATAAGTTACAAGTTGTAGATATTCCACCAGGTTATGTTCATAATATTGCCAATGTAGGAAAAAATGACTTAGTAACGATCATGTGGGCTTCTGAAATATTTGATAAACAAAATCCTGACACTTACCCAATGGAGGTTGAGTTAAAATGAAAAAACTTAAAGTCATGACGGTGGTCGGAACAAGACCAGAAATTATTCGATTATCGGAAGTCATTAAGGCGATTGATTTTGCCAAAAATACTTTTGAACAAGTGTTGGTTCATACGGGTCAAAATTATGATTATGAACTCAATGAGATATTCTTTGAAGATTTAGGATTAAGAAAGCCAGATGTATTTTTATCAGCTGCTGGTGAAACCGCCTTATCCACGATTGGTAATATATTGATTAAGATTGAAAAAGTACTCGATGAACATAGACCCGATGTATTTTTAGTTTTAGGGGATACCAATTCTGCTTTATGTGCAATTGCAGCGAAAAAGAAAAAAGTTCCAGTTTTTCATATGGAAGCTGGAAATCGATCGTTTGATGAACGTGTTCCCGAAGAATTAAATCGAAAAATAGTTGATCATATTTCCGACATCAATTTACCATATACAACCCTTTCTAGACAGTATTTGCTGAGAGAAGGTTTACCTGCAGATCGAATCATTAAAACCGGATCTCCAATGAAGGAAGTTATCAATAGTAACCGGAGTAAAATTGATCAATCAAAAATCTTGCAACAGCTAAATATTAAAGATAAAAAGTATTTCGTTGTTTCTGCGCATCGAGAAGAGAACATCAATGATGAGATGCATTTTCAAAACCTCATAGCTACTTTGAATTTAATCGCCAAACAATATCAACAACCTATTATAGTTTCTACTCATCCAAGAACCAAAAAAATGATTGACTCAAAACAAATTAAACTAGACCCACTTGTCCAATTGTTAAAACCATTAAAGTTTTCTGATTACATTAATCTACAAATGCATGCTCGAGTGGTTCTTTCTGATTCAGGAACGATTAATGAAGAAACATCTATCTTAGGATTAAGGGCGTTAAATATAAGAGATGCACACGAACGACCAGAAGCAATGGAAGAGGCAAGTACGCCTTTTGTTGGTCTAGAACCTAACAAAGTCTTATTAGGAATTTCTTTACTCGAAAGCACTGAAAAAAGGGTCATTTATCCTGTAGACGATTATGAAATTGATAATGTATCCAACAAAATTGTCAGGCTAATTTTATCTTATTCTAATTATCAAATTCCAAAGAAATAGACTTGTAAGCCATACAACTTTGATATAAGATAATTGTACCCCCCTATAGGAGGGGTATACATGCAAAAACAAATCTTTCAAATTGAAGGCATGACATGTGCCACCTGCCAAGTGACTGTCCAACGAGCGGTTGCAGATCTTTCAGGTGTAAAGTCAGTCAACGTCAACTTAATTACCCATGCCATGCAGGTTGAATTTGAACCATCTTTAAAAGTCCAACGGATCATTCAGGAAGTTCAAGAAGCAGGGTATGGAGCAATCCTCATGTCATCCAATCACCCTGAACAGTTTCGAAAACAACAAAAGCTTACTCAAAGTTTAATGAAACGTCGTTTGCTCGTTTCGTTTAGTTTCCTTATCCCTTTAATGTATTTATCCATGAGTATCATGCTTGGATTGCCTAATTTGCCATTCTTCAAAACAACCCTTGGTAATTTATCAGGACAATGGTTTTTGACGCTTCCAATAGTCTATGTTAATTATCGTTACTTTTCCGTTGGGATAAAACGTTTATGGAAACGTGATCCGAACATGGATACGCTCGTTGCAATTGGCACCGGAACAGCAATCATATATGGAATTTATATTACGCTCGTTTCTTTTTATGGACTCGTTATTGACGACATGGAATTAAGCATGACTTGGATGAATCAACTATATTTAGAAACTGCGGCAACCATATTATCTTTGGTAACGTTAGGGAAATATTTAGAGGAAATCTCTAAACAAAAAACACTCGGTGCTTTGGAAAAACTCATGGATTTAAAACCAAAAAAAGCATGGAAAAAAACCAGCGATGGATTAGTTGAAGTCCTTGTAAGTGAATTGGTAGTTGGAGATGTTGTCCTTGTGAAACCAGGAGAACTCATTCCCGTTGATGGGATGATACGAGTTGGTACAACACTTGTGAATCAAGCTGCCATTACTGGGGAATCGTTACCTGTAGAAAAACAACTAGGAGACGCTGTGATTGCTGCAACTCAAAATCAACTTGGTGTGATTGAGGTTGAAGTAAAGTTTCTTGGAGAAGATACCACGATTGCAAAAATCATTCGACTTGTTGAAGAAGCGAGTCAGACCAAAGCTCCCTTAGCAAAACTTGCTGATCAGATATCAAGATACTTTGTGCCAATTGTTATTGGCATTGCCCTGACTGCATTTGTGGTTTGGTTCGTTGTAACCGAGGATATTGAATTTGCTTTACAAATCATGATTGCAATCCTAGTGATATCTTGCCCATGTGCGCTTGGTTTAGCCACCCCTGTGACGATGATGGTGGGCACTGGCAAAGGTGCTGAACTTGGTATTTTAATTAAATCCGCTGAAGCGATGGAGAAATTGCATACGATTGATACGGTGGTTATGGATAAAACCGGAACCATTACCCTTGGTAAACCTGTGGTTGTTGACATCATCATCCATGACAGTACTCCACTTAAAAACATTCTTCAATTGGCTGCGTCAATCGAGACAAATTCAGAGCATCCACTTGCCAAAGCGATTGTGGATCACTATCAAGGATCCTTATTAACAGTAAGCGATTTTGTTTATGTTCCAGGCATGGGTGTTCGAGGAAAAGTTAATGATCAAACTTATCGATTGACCAAGATATCCAGCATCACGCATGAACTAAGTAAGATTCTTTCCACAGGAAAAACGATCATTGAGATGAATGGACCCAAAGGATTGATGGCCCATTTTGTAATCGCCGATGCGGTGAAATCATCGAGCATCGAGGCTATCTTAGGATTAAAAAAACTAGGAAAAAAATTAGTGATGTTAACGGGAGATTTAAAACCAGTTGCCCAATCAATTGCAAGCGAAGTTGGCATAGATGAAGTGATTGCTGAAGTACTCCCTCAAGATAAAGACGCAGTGATTGCTAACCTTCAACACCAAGGTAGAAAAGTTGTCATGGTGGGTGATGGGATTAATGATGCTCCTTCTTTGATGCGTGCCGATGTCGGCATGGCGATTGGAGCAGGAACGGATATCGCGATTGAGGCTGCAGATATCGTTTTATTACAGTCAGATTTACGACAAGTTGTCTATGCTTTCGCGTTATCCAAAAGTGTTGTCATCAATATGAAAACAAACCTTTTTTGGGCTTTCATCTATAATTTAATTGCGATTCCGTTGGCGGCTGGGGTTTTGTTTCCCTTCTTT
>JBIIZK010000042.1:0-6142 GCA_044346305.1 Bacilli bacterium | reverse complement strand
GATATTTAGATCCGCTTAATGATAAGGTGATTGCTGATGAAAAATTATTGAAGCATTGGTTACCAGTAGATTTATATATAGGTGGCGCAGAACATGCTGTTTTGCATTTGTTATATGCTCGATTTTATCATAAGTTTTTATTTGATATTGGCGTTGTTCATACTGAAGAACCTTTCAAAAAACTCTTTCACCAAGGGATGATTCTTGGAGAAAATGGTGAAAAAATGTCTAAATCAAGGGGCAATGTTGTTAACCCCGATGAGATCATCGAACAATATGGAGCAGATACGCTTCGTTTATATGAAATGTTTATGGGTCCTTTAGAAGCAGCTTTACCTTGGTCAAATCAAGGTTTAGAAGGTGCAAGACGATTTCTTGATCGCGTCTACAGGTTATTTACGGAAACAGAATACACAGCAAAATGGGCGCCTCAAAGTGATGGTCAACTAGATTTTAGTTATCATTATTTAATAAAAAAAGTAACCGCTGATTTTGAAAACCTTCAGCTCAACACCGCCATTTCTCAAATGATGATTTTTATCAATGATGTTTATAAAGCATCAATTATACCGGTTCCATTTTTAAAAGGATTTGTTCAAATGCTTTCATGTGTTGCCCCACATTTAGGGGAAGAATTATGGTTTATTCTCAAAGAAAAAACATCTCTATCCTATACACCTTGGCCTCTCATGGATGAATCTAAATTAAAAAAATCAACTTTTGAATTACCAATTGCCGTCAATGGAAAATTAAGAGCAACATTATCATTCCCAGTGGATATGTCCGAAAAGGAAATAGAAATGACTGCAAAAGAAGATGAGAATGTCAAGAAGCACTTAACAGGACTTTCGATCCGAAAAGTCATCTATGTCAAAGGCAAGATGATGAATTTTGTAGTAGGATAAGGGTATGTTCTTAGCAATTGACTTAGGAAACACTTCGATTAAATACGGTATTTTTGATGATGGAAAATTAGTGACTAATCATTATTTAGACCATCCGGCAATTCCAACCATTTTGATTTATCAGAATTGGCTTAAACCAATGTTTGATAAATTTAAGTTTGAGCGAATTGTGATTTGTTCTGTGAAACCACAATTGAGACATTTAATTGTCAAAGCAATTGCTCAATTAACATCGATACAACCTCAAATTCTTACCCATGAGTCTTTTCCAAAATTTCAACTTCGAATTGACCAACCAGAAGAACTAGGTATGGATTTATTGGTGGATGCGATTGCCACCAATCAACTTTATGCCTCAGAAGCAATCATCATTGATGTAGGAACCGCCACAAAAGTCATGGCGATTCATCAACAAGGTTTTGAAGGGGTGGCCATTGCTCCAGGTATCTCGACTTCATTTAAAGCTTTAAACCAACACGCCTCCTTGATCAAAACCATGAAAATGGTTAAACCTCAACACGTGTTTGGAAAAAATACAGCAGCTGCTTTGTCGAGTGGCATTATTCTAGGACATATTCATATGTTGGAAGGTTTAGTTCGCCAAGGGATTACTAGTTTAGGTTGGAAATATGCACCGATTATTTTAACTGGAGGATATGCCCATTTACTGTTACCCCATTTTTCAATGAAGGTTACCCATGATGCAAACTTATCATTAAAGGGAATCCAGTTATGCCAATAACGACTCGAACAAGAATTCAAAACTTGACGGTTAACGCCATGATTATTGCCCTTATTGCCTTGATGGGGTTTGTTCCATTTTTAGGATTTATACCCTTAGGAGCTTCGGTATCCATTACCATCATTCACTTACCAGTATTACTAGGGGCTGCGTTATTATCGACTCGATCGGCTACCTTATTTGGTTTAAGTTTTGGGATTGTGTCTTTGCTCGTTGTGGTAACGAATCCTACACCGCAACCTATTGATTTATTTTTTGTGAATCCACTGATTTCTGTTTTACCGCGAATTCTTTTTGGTTTGTTTGCAGGCGTTTTATTTTCCTTTACTCGGCGGTTTGCGAACTTACAACAATATGGTTTGTTAAGTCTATTTGCCTTCTTAGCCACCGTCTTTCACACGGTCCTCGTCTTGAGTATGCTTTGGTTATTTGCTAGTGCAGAACTTAGTGGCCTCTTTGGTAATCTTGTGCAATTTATTTGGTATATCTTATCACTCAATGGTTTGATCGAGGCAATTCTATCAGCTCTATTAATACCCATTTTAACTCTTGCCCTTCGGCGTATTCGGTTCGTCCAACAATTACAACGTTAAAGGAGGATGCAACCATGGCATCTCAATTTTCTAATTACATAAATCCTTATTTCAAAGAAGCGACTGTGCAGCTTCAAAAGTGGATTCAAATTCCTTCGGTTTATGATGAACGAACCATTGCAAACAAAAAACCATATGGAGAATCAGTCTTTCAAGCGCTTCAATTTATTGGAAAACTCGCAGAAAAAGATGGTTTTACAGTTGATTATTGTGATGGCCATGTCACGGAAATTTCCTATGGTCAAGGCCCGCAAATCGCTGTGTATGCTCACGCAGATGTCGTTCCTGTTGCAGAGGGGTGGAAACACAAACCATTTGGTGGTGAGATTGATGGTCCGCGGATGTATGGTCGCGGGACTAGTGATGATAAAGGACCAGCGCTTGCATCTTATTACGCCATCAAGATGTTAAAAGACAAAAACCTTATAAAAGGGTTTCAAGTCAAACTCGTCATCGGTGGTAATGAAGAAAAAGGGAGCGGCTGTTTAAAGTATTATTTTGAAAAGTTACACAAACCATACGCCGTTGCCGGATTTACTCCTGACGGCAATTTTCCATTAATTTATGGAGAAAAAGGCATCAGTAATTTTGAAATCTATGGTCATGTCCATTTCAAAGGCATTCATCGAATTCAAGCAGGCATTGTTGCGAATTCGGTCATCGATAAAGCCACCGCCGAAGTCGATTCTTTGTTCTCTTTAGAACGAGCCTTGGTTGGCTTTGGTTTGCCATATGATCTCAAAGTCAACGGGGCGAAAACCACCATTACGATTCATGGAAAAGCAGCCCATGGGTCAACCCCTCAATTAGGAAAAAATGCTGGCACTGCACTATTAACCTTTTTAGCAAAGGCCTATCCGCAAGAACCCCTTTCCACTATCGCAAAACAGTATGAAGATATCGAAGGAAAAAATCTTGGTATTTATTCCGAAGCACCTTTGTTAAAAAAGACCACCAATAATGTTGGATTGATCAACTACGATGGCCACCAATTTTCCTTAATTGCGAACTTCCGTTTTCCAGAAAATGTGACTTATGCCAATGTGGCAAAACATGTCGCTTCCATTACCCCAAAACCTTTGGCGTTTCGCACCCTAGGAGAATCCCGATTACTTATCTTTAATCCAAAAGACAACATGATTCAAACCTTACTTCAAGCTTATCAAGACGAAAGTGGTGATAAGGTAACTCCAATCATGACGATTGGCGGTGGCACGTATGCCAAAGAAGCTAAAAATACAGTTGCATTTGGTAGTAAATTTCCTAAGAAAGAGGATTTCATTCATGAAAATGATGAAAAAATTGATCTTGAAGATTTTACTTCCTCGATGGCAATTTATGCTCGAGCAATCGTTGATTTAGGCAAATTGCATGCGGTTAAAAAGTAAGCCGTGGGCAAAACCATTAATTGCTGAACATCCTGAATTTGTTTCTACGGATACAACCCCAGTCACTCATCAACCTGGATATCAACGACATGCTCTAGAAATTGGTACAGGTAAAGGTGACTTCATTGTTGGTAAAAGCGATAAACAAAAGGATATCTTTTTTTATGGCATTGAACGCGTCACCACGGTGATTGCTTTTGCCTTAAAAAAAATACTTATTCACAAACCAAAAAACGTTAAATTGATTGTAGGGGATTTTGCAAAAGCTTCATTTCAGATGCCAGATTTTCTCTTTGATGAAATATATTTAAATTTTTCAGATCCTTGGCCCAAAGTTCGCCATCATAAACGAAGATTGACAGCGCTAGGTAATTTAGAAAAAATTCATCGAATTTTAAAACCAAATGGCGTCATTTATTTGAAAACTGACAATATTGAATTGTTTGAATTTTCATTACTGAACCTTCAAAAAATGTCTTATAATATGAGGGTTATTAATCGTCCTTACGTCGAGATTGATCAACAAGATGTGATGACTGAATATGAAGTTTTTTTTAGGCAACAAGGCCAACCCATTTATCGATGTGTTGCTCAAAGGAGTAAAGATGTTAAATTCATTTGAATTAAAACTATTTAAAACTTTATCCGAATTAAATGCAATCTCCGGTCAGGAGAATCAAGTTGCTTCATTCTTGTTGAACACTTTTAAACAATTTGATTATCCGACATTGACAGATCATTTGGGGAGTGTCTTTGCTGTTAAAAAAAGTGATTTACCTAATGCAAAAAAAGTACTTATACTTGGCCACATGGATGAAATTGGTTTTATGGTTAGTCATATCCAAACTAACGGGATGATTCAAATTATTGCCATCGGTGGCATTAATCCGTTAACCTTAACTTCACAAAGAATGCATTTGACCACCCGTAAAGGGAAAGTTTTTTTGGGTGCTGTTGATGCAACGCCACCACACCTACTTAAAGATACAACGCAAGGCGTCCCCAGTGTTGAAAGTGTTTATGTTGATTTTGGATTTGAATCCAAAGCTTCTGCTGAAAAAAATGGTGTTAGACCAGGAGATATGGTTACATTTGCTGCTCCATTTGCAATCTTAGAGGGTGGGAAAAGAATCTTAGGAAAAGCTTTTGATAATCGATATAGCCTGGTGATGGGTTTAAGTATTTTGAAGGCATTAAAAGGAAAAACATTACCCTATGATTTATATGTAGGAGCCTCTGTACAAGAAGAAGTCGGATTACGTGGTGCCATGACAAGTTCAACGATGATCCAACCCGATTTCGCTATTGTTTTGGATTGTTCACCAGCTCGAGATTCGAGTGGTGATAGCAAAGAGCAAGGTCAGCTTGGTGGCGGATTATTATTACGATACATTGATGCTTCCATGATTGCTCGTCCAACATTATTGGCATATCAAGAAACGATGGCAAAAAAAGCCAAAGTTCCTTTTCAATACTATTCTTCTCCAGGTGGAACCGATGCGGGTGCTGTTCACAAAAATCTTTCAGGCATCATGACGCTTACGCATTGTATTGTTGCTCGCAGCATTCATTCACCAAGCACCATTCTTGATACAACCGACTTTTTAAGTAGTAAGAAAACATTGTTAAAAATCCTTAATCATCTCAATCAAGATGTTATTGAAAAATTAGCAAAGGCAGACCATCATGGTTAATTATGTTTATCAACCATCGACAATGGGTGATATGCTAGCAATCTATCTAGAGCCAACATTTTCAGCAACCCATCATCTAAAAAAAGAAAACATCGTTATTATTTATCACCAAGATAAAATTATTGGTGTGAATGTTTATCAACCAAAAACCCTTATCAATGAATTTGGACAAGGGATTATTCGGCGCATGAGTCATTCCTCTATTGAAAACTTAAATCAAAAGTTTAAACAACTTGGTGCCAACCTTATATTACCTTCGTTCCATTCTGGTTTTGTCGTTGCTGAAGTTCAACGTGTTGACGTCCATCCTGATGCAGATGCTTTGTTTGTTTGCCAAGTCAATACAGGTAAAAGCGTCATTCAAATTGTCACTAATTCCAAAAAAATTAAACCTAACGATCGGGTTGTGGTCGCCTTGCCAGGAGCCATGTTACTTGATGGGCAAATTCTTCAAGAAGGAATGATGCTTAAAGTTTTATCTCAAGGGATGTTTTGCTCAGAAAAAACACTAGGAATTAACCCAGAAACCCAGATAGGTATTTACCTATTGGGCGATCAAATTCCTTTAGGAAAGGACTTTTATGCATCCTGAAATTCAAAATAAAAAACAAGGCAAGACAACCAGATTAACCAATCAAACATTTCAGTTTCCTGATTCAATCAGGTCGGGTTTTTACACGGCGAACTATTTTCTAAAAACCCGGGCCATTATTGAAAAGTTTATGCCGAAACAAATTGTGACGATGCAATTTTTTCAATGGCAAAATTCTTTAATTGTATGTGGGGTTGATGAATCTATCGCTTTGCTTCATACTTTTGG
>JBIIZK010000037.1:0-6439 GCA_044346305.1 Bacilli bacterium | reverse complement strand
ATCTGAATCAATCCGGTCATGTTTAGCTTGTTTGAACCAAATTATCAATCCACCCATCCACAGACCTAATTGAAGGATAAAAACACCACCACTTAATAATGGAATCGACAAAAGCCAAGCATGTAGGATTGCCATTATTAAAGCAATGCTCGCACTCGCAAATAAAACTATCACCA
Source organism: Bacilli bacterium (assembly GCA_044346305.1). Classification (GTDB taxonomy): domain Bacteria; phylum Bacillota_I; class Bacilli_A; order RFN20; family CAG-826; genus UBA970. The sequence goes on along the minus strand of JBIIZK010000037.1, from coordinate 6,263 downwards.
TGAATGAATCACCTTTTCAACGGTAAGTAAATCAACATCCCCATTTAAAACGTGGACGATTCCGTGGTGGTGAATAGAAACTTGCTCTATGGTGCGATGGATTGCACCATCCACTTCATGGATAACCAATTGAACAATCACGGGAAACGCATGTTTGGCTTCTAGCTTTAATTGATCAGCATGGGAAATAGATTCATCAATTAATAACATACTTACCATCCGTTCATAAACATGATCTAATCGATCGCTATGTAACGTGGTGATGATAGGATGTCCGGTTTTTACGGATCTTAATACCTCTTTAAACTCTGCCCCTCTAGACTCCGCTATCACCAACCAATCAGGATGTGACCGTAAAGCTCCTTCCACCATTTTTTGGATTGAATACATGGGTTTGATTTGCCATACGGATAAGTCTAAATCAGGGATGAATAGTCCATCTAATTCAAGAATATTGTCAAGAATAATTACTCGACTTGCTTCATGCATTAACATCAGTAATTCTTTTTGCAATTGAGTTTTTCCACTTCCAGTTTTACCTGCAATGACAATTGAAACTTGTTGCTTGATTAAGAATTTGAACAAATGAAACCAAGGAGTATCATTGGTGAGAAATTTGATAACCACATGTTTTTCAATTGGATGAATTCGAATGGCAAAGGTTAAGGATGGTTCATATTGTTTCCGACTGACAGAAGGCCCCACCGCGAAGATACGATAACGAGCAATGCTCATATCAACGATAGCATCCATGAATGTAAATGGCATGTTCATCAAGTTCGCTAATTGTTTTATCAATTGAAATGCTTCTTCATACGTCAGGGTAAACGGGGCTTTCTTTCTTCCATAAGCGGAAGATTGGTAAAAAATAGCCTCTCCATTAAAACTTATATCCGTAATATCGGATTGTTGTAGTAGCGATTTTAGAATGGAGTTCTCTAAATACAACGATGCTTTTTTTACATCACTCATGATTGAAACAATTGATAATGGCGGTTGAATTGAAAGGTCTGACCATAAAGCTGAAAAGATAATTCAGTTTTGACCCCAAAGCAAGAGGTTGAACACAAGGTGATTTGATCTTCTTGAAAAAAAGTAAAGTCAAGATTGTAATCATGAAACTGATTCTTTAACTGGTTGGAAAAATAGATTTCCAGTCCTGGCCTCATTGTGGAGGGATCCATGCGAATCGTTAAGGTTGAATTGACCAGGGTATACTCCACAAACGACTGAATCACACTGGGAGTCAGCGAATCAAAGACATAATGAAACCGATTGAGCACAACTGTAAAATGAAACATTGATAAACTCATGAGCCATATTGGTATCATCATTGCTAAATTACCCATAAATTTTTATACACGTTTGACTTTGTAAACAACTTCCAAATATTGCTTTATTCGCAACGTAATTGAATTCATAATCAATCGTCATCGTATGAAAATGTTTAAAGTTTAACTGTAATCTCATTGGATGATGTTTAAGGTCTAGATAAGCCTGCATTGGAAAAAATAAGTAATTAGTTGAAACATAATTGGCGACTGGAACACTACTGGGAAATAATGTTTTAGGATGAACGTAAAGAGGTGGCATCCGAAGTTCAATAGAATAACCGGTAAAAATAGGTTGAAGGATAAGTTGCCGATACGTTGATTGAACCAGAGGTAAACCTTCTAAATCTGGATGATCTGCTATTAAGAGGCGAGCATCTTGAAATATAATTTCTTTTGCAATCGCCGATAAAAATCGAATCCGAATCGGTGATAAATCAAACCGGCCATAAACAGAATATTGTTGTTGACTAGGCATTCCTTCAAATTGTAAATGCTCACGATCATAGATGATGAATCCAAGTTGATCGATTCGACTGATCGTATTTGCAGACATAAATGTTGAACTGAATTGATTGATCTGATAACTTGCTTGGGGAAAAACTTTAAGATCAACCGAGGATTCGAAACGAAACCGAGTTGCTTGCAAATGTAGCGTGCTTACCAAACCATCAAAAAGGTGAGAAGGTAGCATTATGCTTCTTTGAATCAAATTTCTTGGAGAAAATAACTGTGTATAAATTAATGCTCGATTATACTTTCGGTTGCTAATTCTCCAAGTTAAGGTTATGTCGTCAGCATAAGTATTCGCAAATTGAAAGGTCGCCTGTATAGATTCTGTAGGATGATATGGGGGAATCATCACTTGTTGATAGCGGCGATAATTTGAAGGTGTACCGCCGCCATCTTCTTGATAAATCATCAATAACATAATGAAGATGAGCATTTTTTTCATCTTATCTTAAGAACGACAGCAATTCCTTTAAAGCTTTTCCTTTGATGCGATAATACGTGCTACGGGCGTAGAAATTAAGCCACCATTGATGTTGGTGTTGGTTAATAAAATCATTGACGATGATTTGACGATTTTCTTCTGCCATATGATCAAGAATGTATTGAAATGCCTCTATAAATTTTAGATTGTATTCATAGAGCTGTTTTTGTTGATGATCCAATGTAGGTTGATACATCTTGACTTGAACTTGGGCTTGTTTAAAACGCCAAGTCAGTTGATTCACTTCACGCACCATTACTTTAAGTTTAATTTGCTCCATCATTTTTTCCTCCTTTCTTATGCTTTACCTCTTAATAGTGGTTTAAATTATAGTTTGGAATAGTTAGTTTGATTTGAAAATAACGTTGATTGCATTTTGAACAAATTTCTTCTAAACTTTTAGAGGAGTAACCTATGAAAACCATCATCAACAATTCCTTAGATCCAAAGTTTAATTTGGCGCTAGAAGAGTATGTTTTAAAGTATTTGAATACCAATGAGGATTTTATCTTTCTATGGCAAAATGCGAATTCCGTCATTATCGGAAGAAACCAAAATACAATTGAGGAAGTCAATGCCCAGTATGTGGTAGAACATAAGGTGAATGTCGTTAGAAGAATTACCGGTGGTGGCGCAGTTTACCACGATTTAGGAAACCTAAACTTTTCCTTCATCACTAACACCACCAAGGACAATGTGAACAATTATCGTAAGTTTACTGACCCTGTTATTCAAGCTCTTCAAAGCTATGGCGTCCCTGCTGAATTTGGAGGCAGAAATGACATCTTGGTGGAAGGCATGAAAATATCTGGCAATGCTCAAGCATTTCACAAACATCGATTTCTACACCATGGAACAATTTTATTTAATGCAGACTTAACCATGTTAGGAAAAATCCTCAATCCAAAACCAGATAAAATTGAATCCAAAGGCATTAAATCCGTTCGTTCAAGAGTGACCAATATCATGCCTTACTTTAAAGAAGTTCCAACGATGGCAGCATTCAAGGATCGCTTACTCAAAAACTTACTGCAAACAGACAACATCGCTCCTTTTTTTTATACCTTAACAACCCAAGATCGATTAAAAATCCAAGAACTCATCGACACAAAGTTTTCAACTTGGTCTTGGAACTATGGAGAATCGCCAGCATTCAGTGTAGAAAAATATCGCCGTTATGAAGGTGGCGGCGTTTCTTTCCGTCTGAAGGTGGATAATGGGGTTATTCAATCAGTAAAAATCTTTGGCGATTTTTTAGGAACCAAAGACATTATTGATATTGAAAATGCTTTAGCAAAAACTCAATTCAAACCAGATGCAATCCGAGGAAAATTGTCATCCTTCAATCTCGATGAATATTTTTTAAAGATTACCTTGGAGAATGTCTTGGATTGTCTGTTTGCTTAACAAAGAAAGAAAAGAAAAACCATCGATATCTCGATGGTTTTTTTCTTTGTCGTGTTCTACTGGGTTAAATGTGAATTGGCTTATCGATAATCCCGTGCGCTGCTTCCATGATCATTTCTGCAAGGGTTGGATGAGGATGAATCGTGTTCACCAATTCTTCAGCGGTTGCTTCTAAATTGATGGCCAAAGTTGCTTCCGTAATCATTTCAGTGGCAGAACTTGCCATGATATGGACGCCAATGATTTCATTGTAAGGTTTAGAGACAATGATTTTAACAAGGCCGTCTTTTTCATTTTCACCCATCGCTTTACCATTCGCCATGACTGGAAAGGTTGAAACTTTATAATCGATGCCTTGAGCTTTGGCATCTTGTTCCGTTAACCCGACCATGGCAATTTCTGGGAAAGTATAAATTCCACTTGGGATGGAGCGATAATCCATTTTTGCATCGCCACCATGAAGATGGTCAATGGCAATAAGACCAGCATGCGAAGCGACATGGGCAAGCATAAACTTACCAGTGACATCACCAATGGCGTAAACATTACTTACCGAGGTTTGCATGTGCTCATTGACTTGAACACCAGCTTTTTCCATGGCAAGATTTAAACTCGCAAAACTCTTGGTGTTGGGTTTCATACCAACGGCCATTAACACTTTATCAATTTTTAATTCAGTGGATTTGCCATCAATCTCATAAGTCACCATGCCTTGACCAATCGAGGTAACGGTCGAATTGGTGAAAATTTGCACGCCATCTTTTGAGATCTTTTTAAAGAACAATCCACGAATTTCTTCGTCAACCGAAGATAGAATTGTTGGTTGTTTTTCAATCACCGTGACTTTGGTTCCTAAAGAACTAAAGATCGTTGCAAATTCTAAACCGATAACACCACCACCAACAATCACCAAGGATGAAGGTAAGGTTTTTAGATCTAGGATTTCTTTACTGGTTAAGACAAACCCAGCATCGAATCCTTCTTGTAATCCAGGAATAGGAGGCATGATCACACTTGCGCCTGTGGCAAGAATGATGAATTTAGCTTCAATGGTTTCTTCACCGACTTTGACGTGATTGGCATCAACCACTTCGCCGAATCCTTTAATTAAGGTTGCCCCATTCTTTTTTAACAATGCAGCTACGCCACCAGTGAGGCGACGGACCACAGAGTCTTTGCGTTTGACCATGTCTGGAAAATTGGCAGAGAAAGAATCTGGTTTGACATCAATTCCATAATCTTTGGCATGTTTAAATTGCTCAAAAACTTTGGCGGATTTAAGTAAGGTCTTGGTGGGAATACAACCCCAATTTAAACAAACACCACCGACGTTGTCACGTTCGATGACGGCTACTTTATATCCGAGTTGACCGGCTTTAATGGCAGCAACATAGCCACCAGGTCCGCCACCAACGATAACAATATCAAATGATTGCATACGTTATCCTTAACTTAAGAATAAGAAAATTTGCATGGGGTCCGATAATAATTCTTTGACCTTCATCAAGAACCGACCACCATCTGCTCCATCAATGACGCGATGGTCGATGGTTAACGATAATGGCAAGACGTCACGAATGACGATTTGATCACCTTCAACCACTGGTTTACGGTAAATACTACCGATACCTAAAATGGCTAATTCAGGATGCTTAATCACCGGTGTGCCAAGTTTAATTCCGGTGGTTCCGTAATTAGTAATGGAGAACGTACCATTTTGTAACTCTTCTAATTTAATTGTACGTGCACGAGTGGCTGCGCCTAATGCTTCAATTTCCTTGGCTAATGTCACAATGGATTTTTGATCCGCATTTTTAACATTAGGGACAATTAAACCATCTGGTGTATCGACAGCAATACCAATGTTGATGAAGTCTTTATAAACGACTTCTTCAGTTTCATGATCAAAGGATGCATTGAATATTGGGTAATCTTTGATGGCCATCGTCACGGCTTTAACAATGAATGGCAAGAACGTTAACTTGATGCCTTTTTCTTCTAATTTTGCTTTTTGCGATATACGGAATTCAACCAACTTGGTGACATCAATTTCATCCATTAATGTAGTGGATGGAATCACTAAGTTTGCTGTGTTCATCGCTTTGACAATCGCTTGACGCAATTTTGAAATCTTGACACGTTTGACACCATCTTTTGGTAAAGCTGGCATGCCTGGGACTGCAAAGGAGGATGAGGAGGAAACAGTTGGCGAGATTGAACCTTGGGATTTTGCAGCAGCTTGAATATCTGCCTTCATCACCCGACCCGATTCACCGGTGCCTTTTAGTTTGGTTAGATCAACTTTTAAATCCGCTGCCATCTTGCGAGCAACTGGTGTTGCTAAGACTTTGGCATTGGAGGAGGCAACGACAACACTACTATTTTCAAAACCTTCATTGGAGCTAGCGATGACGTCATTGGAAACAACAACTTCACCAACAACGGCTGCGCCTTTTTCTTCAGCGGCTTGTTTTTTAACTTCTGGTTTTGGGGCTTCTTTCTTCACTTCTGCTTTTGGGGCAGTGGCAACA
>JBIIZK010000046.1:0-5514 GCA_044346305.1 Bacilli bacterium | reverse complement strand
AAAACGACTACGCATGATTGGCGATCCTTATCTTCGTATTCAAGAAGATCCATTACGAATCCTTCGGGTGATTCGTTTTCAACATTATTTAGGGTTTACTTTAGAACCAACCTTGGCAAAAGCTGTGCAACAAAGCTTACCATTACTAGACTATTTAAACCCTCAAAAAGTAAAACAAGAACTCGACAAAATGTTGAAACAGAGACCTTATGAAGCTAAATTGCTATTAGCTTCTTATGGCATTCAAACAGATTAAAGCATCTTTGCTATAATGTCTTCAATATGGATACGATGTTTGAAGCAATCGATTTAAAATATTTATTATTAGAGCATTACAAGACTCTAGGTTTTCAAGAAAAACACGTCATGGTTATTTTCATGATGGATCAATTGATGAAACAAGACAACCATTTGGTGACAGCTGAACTATTAAGTTTAAAGATGGCAATGCCAATTGAAGACATTGACAGCGTCATGGTTGAATTGTTGGATCGACAACTTCTGGAGTTTTCCACGATTGAAGGAAAAACATCCACATCACTCAAACCATTAAAGCAATTGCTTTATAAACGCTTTCAGCAACAAGTCTTGCATCAAACTCAAACCGTTAATGTTGATGAGCAGGCGAGCATTTTTCAAACCATTGAAAAAGCCTTTGGTCGGACGTTGTCTCCTTTAGAAATTTCTCGAATTCAAGATTGGCTTAATTTTGGCTATTCGGCTTCATTGATTGAGACTAGTTTACAAGATGCCATCACCAAGCAAAAGAAGTCCATTCGTCATATGGATAAATATTTACAAAAACAAACCACAAAGGACAATTTTTCCCAAGAAGGAACAAACCTTGGTGGCCAGCACCCTCAGGACATTCAACGCACGATTCAACAAATCAACCAAAAAATCGATGATGGATTTAAAGGTAAAAAATAGAATTCTTTCATACCTAGATCAACAATATCCAAATGTTGGATGTGAGTTGTGGTACCGAAAGGATTATGAGTTATTGATTGCCGTTGTCTTATCAGCTCAAACCACGGATCAGGCTGTTAATCAAGTCACCCCAGTTTTATTTCGCCGTTTTCCTTCTTTAACGGCTTTAGCGAAAGCAACCATCAAGCAAATTGAAGATGTCATTCATACCATTGGTTTATTCAGAACCAAAGCCAAACATATTCACGAGCTTACCAACATCTTAATCCGTGATTATCAAGGCCGTGTGCCATCGGATAAAGCCTCTCTAACATCCTTACCAGGAGTAGGTAATAAAACCGCGAATGTGGTTCGCGCTGAAATTTTTAAAATCCCAGAAATTGCAGTTGATACTCATGTTCATCGGTTAGCCCGTCGACTTGGTTTTACAAAAAAGAATGATGATGTTAAAGTCACAGAAGCTAAGTTAAGGAAAGCAATTCCTGAATCTCGCTATATTCAACTTCATCATCAAATGATTCATTTTGGTCGTTATGCTTGCAAAGCTAAAAAACCATTGTGCCAAACTTGTGGGTTATTTGCCTATTGCAAAGAACCCAATAAAAATCTAGAAAAATAAATCGTCGACCGCTTTGAGATAATCTAATCTTGGTTGAAAGAGGATATTGACGCGTTTGCCTTTAGACTTGATCCAATCATAAGGTAAGGATTGGCGTTTTTCTTTTTCTGTAAAGGTTAAAAAATCTTTTGCAGTAAGCACATAGATTTCATCTCGCTTAGAAAATGAAATTAACAAAAAAGCAATGCCACCTTGATTGACAATTTCCTTTAAATGCTCACGTTGGTGAATGGTGATATTGGCGATGGCGAGGGCAGTGTTAGATTGAGTTGACTTCGCTTCAAAATCAACGTATTTTCCACGATAGATGCCATTGTAATCAGTGGTTGATTGTTTTTCAAAATAAGCATGAGTGATTTTTGCCCCTTGTTGATAATCAACTTTGACCACATTGATTGGGGTAGGTCTTTTGGTGATGACGGCAATGTGTGATTGTAAGTAAAATTGATTCGATAGGTTAATTTCATTTTCAAAATTCATCCCTCGGTTTTTATAGGAATTGACTTTGAGTGTTTTAATGGGTTGGTTCTTAGTAGGTATCTTTTTTTTGATTCCGGCTGGGTACTGTATCATCCTAAATAATCCTTAACCAAACCAATCAGCAAGGTTTTATCAACTGGTTCATCATTTAAAACCTTCTGTAATAATTGCTTCACTGGCTCTGGAACGTGACGTAGTTGCTTGAACACCTTTAAATATTCTTCAAGGATAATAGGTTGCTGATCAAGAACACGGCGATACAACAACATTAAATTCTTTGCATCATCCAATGGTTGATGATGCTCGCCTTGAAAATTCTCCTTAAATATCAATAGGTTATTAATTAAAGATAAAGGATTGCCGTTTTGATCCTTAATAAATTCGCCAATAAAACTAGAGTAATCAATTAGATTTTGCGTCACAGTTTTTACAATCGATTCATCGGCATCTGGAGAATGATGAAAAGATTGATGAAAAATGCGCGCATCGTGATTACCAAAAACAACAAAGGATGCCTTCTTAAAGTTTTTCCCAACATAGTTTCTTAGTGTCATCATTGATTTTGCATAACTAATGCCTTTATCAACAACATCCACTTCGGTAATCTTGGTAAGTTTGGTTACAAATCGACCAACCTCTTTTTTCGGTCTGACTAAGTGCGTGATACCTCTATACGTTTTTTTAATCGTTAAATCTTCATTTAAATCAGCTTTGATTGCAGCAAGAGCAATCAATTCATGAGATTCTTGGGTTCCCTCCAAGTCAAGAAAGACGAGGGTTCGATGATGACCAATTAATCGGGCGAGTTTTTTCATATCACCAAAATATTATATCACTCACTTTCCATTTGAATCCTTTATAATAATGACATTGCACATGAAAAAAAAAATAACCACTGAATTAATTCTCAATAAAAAGTTTACTCCAGATATGAAAGGTTATAACAGTCATGAAGTCGATTCTTTTCTCGATCTAATTTTAGAGGACTATCGATTGATTGAAGCGTTTATAGCACAAGAATTACCTCAATTAAAATCTCAAGAAACCTTGGTTCAAGGATTAAAAAATAGAATTCGAGATTTAGAAATTCAAGTTGCTGAAATGAAAGATAAAGTTAGTGTTATTAATGCGAACAAAACCACAGAAATTAATCAAGATAACTTTCTTTTAATAAAAAAAATAGGCATTTACGAAAAAGAATTATTTAAACTCGGTATCGACCCAAATAAGTTAAAATAGAGTTGGTAACCCGGATGATCGCTAGGGCAACCTAGAGGAAAGTCCATGCTCGCACAGGCTGTAATGCCTGTCCTGTTTGTGCTAACGGAACTGATAACGTTAGGCATATGGCAACATATGACGGCGGTCCCTCCCCTTACCGTAAGGTTGGGCGATACCTGAAAGTGCCACAGTGACGAAGCTAGTTGGAAACGACTAGGTGCAACGAGGCAAACCCCACAAGCGAGAAACCCAAATTTGGTCGGGGAAGGAGGAACCACGAAACGAAGTGGAACCTTCCTACTGAAAAGTAGAGATAAATGATCATCGATTACAGAACATGGCTTACAGGGTTACCTAAAAAATCGAAGGGACAAAGATGAATTTACCTAATAAATTAACAACCGGACGAATCATCATGGTCTTTGTCATGATTCTTGTTTTGTTGTATCCATATCAAATGATGCCAAATCTAGTCTTGAACGGGCGGCCAATTCCAGTAGTTTATTTATTTTCGCTCATCATCTTTATCCTTGCTTCGATCACAGATTTTCTTGATGGATACTTAGCAAGAAAACTAAATTTAATTACTAATCTTGGTAAATTCCTAGATCCGTTGGCGGATAAACTTTTAACCAATAGTTTGCTGATCTTGTTAATGATTACTCCAGTTTGGTTAATTGCAACACCGATGTTAAGAGTTCCAGCATGGGCAGTCATCATTATGATTACCCGTGATTTAACGGTGGATGGCATTCGCATGATTGCTGTCACGGAAGGAAAAGTCCTAGCTGCAAATATGTTTGGAAAAGTTAAAACCTTTTTCCAAATATTTGCGATTATTTTTTATTTACTCAATGATGCATTGTTTGCCTCTTTATCTTTACCAAGTGGGTTGAGTATCGCAGAGCTTACTTTATATATTGCTGCGTTTGCTTCATTATTGTCGTTGGTTAACTATGTCCAAGAAGGATGGAAGTTCATTCGTCATGGATAAGATCATTGCTTCTTTACGTAAACTTCAATTAACTGTTGCTACGATTGAAAGTTTTACCGGTGGATTACTAAGCGATGCTTTCGTTAACTATCCAGGAATTAGCGATATTTTTGTTCAAGGAATAACGCTTTATCAACCTGAAAGTAAGCGACAATGGTTAGGTTTAACCACTAAACAATTTGCCAAACAAAATCTAGTTTCAGTGACATTAATTGAGGAATTATTAAAAAAAGGAATCGAAAATCAAATGGCAAGCATGGTCTTAGCAACAACCGGCAACGCTGGGCCATCCGTTCAAGGCCATTCAAGTATTGGCGAGGCAGTGATTGGGATTAGTAATGGAAAACAAACACTAACTGAAATGCACAGGTTTACAGGTAATCGAAGGGAAATTCGTGTCAAAGGAGTTCAAGCAACACTAGCTTTACTAGAACGTTTTATAAGCACCTATTATTAAAGGGATATCAATTCTTGGTATAGTAGAAAGGATAAAAAGGAAAACTTTATGGCAAAAGAAAAAAAAGAAAAAGATCAAAAAGATGAGGCACTAGAAGAAGCCATCCGTAATATCGAAAAAACCTATGGTAAAGGTGCGGTCATGAAACTTGGTGAACGACCAGAGACTGGCATTGACACTATTCCTACAGGTTCTATCTCATTGGATATTGCCTTAGGTGTAAATGGTTATCCCAAAGGAAGAATTATTGAAATTTTTGGTCCGGAATCCAGTGGTAAAACCACCCTTGCATTATCTGCCATTGCCGAATCACAACGACGTGGAGGTCGCGCTGCTTTCATAGACGCTGAGCATGCGATTGATCCAGTTTACGCAAGAAAACTAGGTGTGAATATCGACGAATTGATTCTCTCTCAACCAGATAATGGTGAACAAGCATTAGAAATTGTGGAAATGTTGGCTCATTCCAACGCGATAGATTTGATCGTTGTCGATTCAGTCGCCGCCCTCGTACCTCAAGCGGAATTAGACGGCATGATGGCAGATAATCAAGTTGGTCTTCAAGCACGCCTCATGTCAAAAGCCATGCGAAAATTGGCGGCGGTTTTAAATAAATCGAATTGCACGGTTATCTTTATTAACCAATTGCGGGAAAAGGTTGGCATCGCCTATGGCAACCCAGAAGTCACCTCAGGTGGTCGAGCATTAAAGTTCTACGCCTCTGTCCGGCTTGATATTCGCCGATCAGAAGCAATCAAAGTTGGTGATTCTATCATTGGTAATATGGTCAAGATTAAAGTGGTTAAAAATAAG
>JBIIZK010000029.1:0-7541 GCA_044346305.1 Bacilli bacterium | reverse complement strand
AGTTTAGGAATGATAGGCGCTAACCAAAACATAATGAATCCCAAGGTGAGAGAAATGATAATCCCCATCCAGATAAGTTTTTTAGATAAGATTTTAGCTTCTTCAATCTTACCTTCACCTAAGGTTGTTCCTAACATCACGCCGACACCGATGGCGAGACCAGCCCAAATAATACCGAAGATTTCTGTAGTCGTTGCCACAATCGATAATGTGGATAAGACATTGACCCGGGAAGCTAAGGCAAGTTGTTGCATGACAATCCCACCAGACCATAAGGTTTCGTTAATTAACATGACCACTGTCTTTTTGTTGATTGTCTTGATAAGCTTGCGTTCGACTCTTAAATCTTTGTACAAACCAACCGTGAATGTTTCTTGTTTTAAGTGGGAAATTACAATCAAGAGGGTCATCTCAACGAGTCTTGCGATGAGGGTTGCGATTCCGACCCCAACAATGCCATTTTTAACTATATAAATAAAAACATAATTCAAGGTAGCATTGATGAATAAAGAAATCACACTGATAAAAACTGGTAATTTTGTTTTACCAATTTCTCGGAAGGTCGAACCGTAGACGTTGGCGAACATTAATGGAATATAAGAAACGACAATGATTGGTAAGTAAAGCATTGCTTCTGCGACGATGATGTCTTGATTGGTGCTTGATCTAGCATAGAAACGAATGATGGTCTCACCAAAAAATAAAATCATTGGAATAAAGATTAACAAAAAAATTAAACCAATCCAGAGTTTATAACGAACCGCTTGTTGTAAATGCTTGGCATCTTTTGCCCCTGAGAATTGTTGAACATAAATGGAAGCGCCTGATAAAAGTCCATAAGTAATGACAAAAAAGAAAAAAGAAATTTGATTGACAGAAAATACCGCACCAACGACATCGTCAGAGATACCACCAACCATCACGTTATCAACAAAAGAAACCAAAAAAGAAACCAGCATTTGAATCATAACTGGAAAACTAATCGCGAAGAATTTTTTTAAGAATTTTTTATCTTTTAATGTTTGAATCATAGGTTTTCAAGAATAAAACTGTAGCTTTCACTACAGTTTTGAAGCATCGATGGTGGGCCGTAATAGATTCGAACTATCGACCTCGCCCTTATCAGGGGCGTGCTCTAACCAACTGAGCTAACGGCCCATCTTCTAGGTCTACTTGAGATAAACCTAGATATATATCCTAACACTTGAATATTAAAAACAAGTGAGAGAAACGAATTAACGTTTGGTGAATTGTGGGGCGCGACGTGCAGCTTTAAGACCGTATTTTTTACGTTCTTTCACACGTGGGTTTCGGGTTAACATCCCTGCAATTTTTAAAGGACTTCTTTCGGTGCCAGATTCTAGCAATGCTCGGGCGATTCCTAAACGGATGGCACCAGCTTGACCAGTGAAACCACCGCCTACAACAGTTGCTTCAACATCAAACTTTTCGACATTGTTTGAAATCACAAGTGGTTGTTTTAAATCCATGACCAAGGTGTCATAAGGCATGTATTCATCGACTGGACGACCATTGACGGTAATCACACCTTTGCCATCCATTAAATAAACGCGAGCTTTTGAGGATTTACGACGACCAGTGCCGTAATACTTGGTAACTTCTTTTTTCTTTGTTGCCATATTATTCTCCTTATAACTTAATGGTTAACACTTCAGGTTTTTGGGCTTCGTGTTCATGCTTTGGGCCTTTGTAAACAAAAAGCTTACTGTGAATAACTTTACCTAATTTACCTTTTGGTAACATACCACCAATGGATCGTTCAACCATTTCTTCAGGGAATTCTTTTAACATCACCCCAGCGGTACGGGTACGTAATCCACCGACGTATTGTGAGTTGTTATAGTACTTCTTGTTTTCAACTTTATTTCCGGATAAACCAACTTTTTCCGCATTAATAATGATGACAAAGTCTCCACCATCAACGTTTGGTGTATAGGTTGCTTTGTTTTTACCCATTAAAATTAGGGCAATTTTTGAAGCGAGTCTACCTAAAGGTAAACCAGTGGCATCCACGAGATACCATTTGTGAGTAACATTTGCAGGTTTTGCAAGGGTTGTTTGACGTTGCATAAATCGTCCTCCTGAGCTGCAGCTTTACTAATAACAAATTTAAAAATGCTCGAATAAAGTGCCGAGATAAATAATACTAATCAAACCTATAAAAGTCAATGAAAACAGACGAAATCTGTCTCATGGCAACTCAACATTGTGATAAACGTTTTGAACATCTTGTAATTCGTCTAAAACATCCAATAACTGATTGAAAAGTTGCAAATTTTCACCTTCTAAGTTAATCGTATCGTTTGCAAGGAGGGTGATTTCTGCTGCGATAAAGGTTTTTACACCCATACCTAGAAGAATTTTTTTTGCTTGAGCGAAGCTTGTCGGACTTACTAATACTTCAAGCTGATCACCAATGACGTGAATATGTTGGACATCCACATCGCCAAGAATTAATTGTTCTTCAACGGTTGCTTGTTGCTGACCTAAAAACACGAGTTGGCCATATTCGGTAAAGTTAAATAAAACGGAACCCATTTTGCCATTTCGTTTGGTGATGGCTGTGCGAACTTCAGAGATCGCCCGATTGATGTTATCGGTTAATGTGTCCACGACCAAATAGCTACCACCAGGACCAAACGCTTCATAACGTCCAGCGTTGTATGCTTCTACTTCTCCGCCAGCGGCTTTTTTAATCGCCCGTTCAATCACATCCCTGGTTACATTCAAGGCCCGATATTTATCAATCGCTGCCCGTAATGAAAGGTTACTTTCTGGATCAGATCCTGATTTTGCTGCCATATAAATTTCTCGAGAAGCACGCATAAACAAAGCAGACCGTTTTGCGGCCGTTGCTGCCATCGATGATGCTCTTACTTGATACGCTCGTCCCATTTTGAGTACCTCGAATCTTTCAAATTATATCACTTGAAATGAAGGCGGTTAATCGTTTTTAATTGGTACTTATCTACAATATCAAACAGTAATTGATACTTATTCCCTTCATAAGCGTCGGGGGCATGAGCATCTAACCCTAAAATCGTGGTCACGTTATGCTGCTTAGCAATTTTCCAAAATCCTTCGTATGGGTATGGGTAGCGATATTCCCCTTGAATCATCATCAACCCTCTTCCGTTCACACCACCTAAATTGAGTTCTAAAGGAACACCATAGGTTATCGAAGCTTTGGCAATTTGATGAGCGACCGCTTGAGCATGTTCATCCCAACCGCCTCCATAACCTAACATATATAAGTCTGGGTGGGCGACATAAGAAAATAAACCCGTTTTCATAGCAGCGACAATGCTATCGGCATATTCATAAATTAATGCTGATTCTTTGACGCTAGCGTAATAAATAGGAAAACGATTTTTTTCTAATCGAAAATGTTGCCCTAAAATTAAATATTCAAATCCTTTTTCTTTAAGCAAGGATTGATAATAACTATCGAAAACCGGATAGTATTCAGCTTCAAATCCCAAATGTACCTGAATCTTATCTTGATATACTTTTTTTAAAGTAAGGACGCTTTGCTGATAATCCTCTAGCATCGAAAAATCTCCACGCATGCCAGGTTGTTGAATCCCTGGGAAAAAAATATGATCAGAAAATCCAATGACACGAAACCCATTAGCAATCGCAGCTTTCACATAAGCTTCATCGGTTCCATAAGCATGGCCACAACGGCTTGTATGAGAGTGATAACAGTAATCAAGCTTTCTTTCCATATGTTACCTTTTCTAAGCATAGCCCTTGAGGTTCTGCTTTATTGGATACTTTTCCTAAACGAGGTTTGTCTAAATATTGGCGAATCGTTTCCAGAGAAACTTTATCCATGCCATAGGCTAGCAGGGTGCCAATGATCATTCTCACCATATAGGTCATGAATCCATCCCCTTGAATGGTAAACGTCAAGATCGATTCTACTTTGGTTAAACGAAATAAAAAGATGGTTCGGATAAAGTTTGCGCCATCTTCTTTCTTAGTCGTAAACGATTGAAAATCATGTTTTCCAATGAATAATGTCATCGCCTGTTTGATATTTTTGATATTCAATGAAACAGGAACATACATCACCAGATCTTTTAAAAATGGATTTCTCTCTCCAATTAAGACTTGATAGGTATATGTTTTTTTAGAATGTTGGTATCTAGCTTGAAATGTTTGGGGGACTTTTTTAAGTTGTTTCATCAAAATATCTTCGTCCACCAATCGATTAAAGCCTAGTTGAATTCGGCCCAATGGGATGGATGTGTTTGCATCAAAATGGCAAACAAAACCTCGAGCGTGAACCCCTGCATCCGTTCGAGAAGCTCCATGAACTTGAATGGCTTGATTCAAGATTTTACTGAGTGTTTTTTCAACGTGTTCTTGAACAGAATTGCCTTCTTTTTGAGTTTGCCATCCTTGAAAATTTGTCCCTTTAAAAGCGAGTATACAAACAAATCGTTGCATAAGATTATCCACCAATCACAAAACCAATCGCATACAAATAAATAAATCCAATAAAGTAGACTGTCATCCAAGCAAGTGCAACGGTATCACGAGCATGCCACTTGAGTTGGCGGTATCGGGTTCGTGTTGCACTTGGGTCATACCCTCGAGCTTCCATGGCATTGGCCAGTTCTTCACTCCGTTGAAATGCAGAGATGAATAAAGGAACAATTAATGAAACAATTGCTCGCATTTTTTCTCTTAATTTTCCGTGAATGAAGTCAACCCCTCGGGAGGCTTGAGCTTTCATAATTCGATTGGTTTCATCGAGCAAAGTTGGAATGAATCGTAAAGCAATGCTCATGGTCATCGCCACTTCATGAGAAGGAAAATGAATTACCTTCAACGGGGTTAAATACCATTCAATCGCATACGTTAAATCAAGTGGCCGAGTCGAAGCGGTTAAGATAAGAGTTAAGGCAATCATCAACACCAAGCGAAATACAATATAAAACGTTTGCAATAAAGCAGCATAATAAATTCTTATTCCTAAGATAAGAAAATAACCACTGATATCTTGAGTATTTGGAATCAAGATATTGATGAGTAATAAAAAGATGAGCATCACCCATAATGCTTTTAACTGTTTAAATAATTGCCGAAAGGTTAGCTTGGTGATTTTCATCAAGATTCCGATGATGATAAAAATAAGTCCGTATAAAAATAGATCTGTGATCACATGATTAAATCTTAGAAAAATGGTGATCATGAACGCCACCATGGCAAAGAGTTTGAGTCGTGGATCTAGTTTATGCATCCACGTTTGGTAAGGCATGTAACGGCCAATGGTCATCGTTGCCATTTATATAAGCCTCTTTAAATCTTTTACCAATTCATCCAAACTTCGATAATGTTGGTTTGTTAACTTGATGCCTTGCTTAAGACAAGCTTGCACCAATTGAACCAAGGGAGGTTTTTCGATATTAAGTTGAGGGTGTTTACCATAGAATAATTCTTCTGGATTCGTTTGAATGACAACGCGACCTTCTGACATAACCATGACATCGCTTGCATATTTTAATACCAAGTCCATGTCATGGGTGACAAAAATAATAGTCATTCCTTGTTGATGCAAGTTGCTAAACAAACGCATCATGGTTTCTGCCCCCTCAGGGTCTAAACCAGCAGTGGGTTCATCAAGAATCAATACTTGAGGTTGCATCGCAAGAATACCTGCAACCGCGACTCGGCGACGTTCACCACCTGATAATTCAAAAGGTGATCGAATTAAAAATGAGTCATCCAAACCAACTTGCATCAAAGCAGCCTTGGCAAGAACTTTTGCCTCTGCCTTTGTTTTGCCAAAATTCATTGGCCCAAAGATCACATCTTGTTCAACGGTCTCTTCAAATAATTGTGCTTCTGGAAATTGAAAAACGACCCCGGCGTATTGACGAATTTTTTTTACAGATTTAGGTAATTTATTTGCTTCGATTGAAATTCCATGAACTTCTAAGTGACCTTCGGTTGGTAAAAGCAAAGCGTTAAAATGCTGAATAAGGGTTGATTTACCAGATCCAGTATGTCCGATGATAGCAGTAAAGCTTCCTTCATTAATCGATAGGTTAACATCACGTAATGCCTCAAACTGAAAAGGAGTATGTTTGGAATATGTATGAAAGACGTGGTGAAGCTTTATCGCCATAATGATTTTGCCCAAGCCTCAATGTCATCAATCTTGTTAGGTACGTTTTTGGGAAATTCACGAATGAGTTGATAAACAAATGGTGTTTTTAATTTAAATGCATTTAGTTGTGTTTCATTCCTAAACAACGTATCCGGCGTTCCTTGAAAAACCAATTGGCCTTCTTTAAGCACAAGGACTTGATCAGCAAGCACCGCTTCTTCAACATCATGAGTGATAGCTAAAATTGTCAGCGAAGGAAATGCCTTTCGAATGGAGGTGAGTAAATCCCTAATTTCTTTTTTTCCTTGAGGATCAAGCATCGCCGTGGCTTCATCCATCAGTAAAACTTTCGGTTGCATGGCAAGAACCCCTGCAATTGCAACGCGTTGTTTTTGCCCACCTGAGAGAGAGGATGGTTCTTGATGTAAATAAGCTGACATGCCAACTTGATTAGCGAAAGCATCAATAAGTGGTTGCATTTGTTGATGAGGTACTTGCCTATTTTCTAAACCAAAAGCGAGATCATCAGCAACAGTTGCCCCGATGAATTGATTATCTGGATTTTGAAAAATGATACCGAGTTGTTTTCTTATCTCGGGCAACGTTTTCATGGATAAGACAATTGAGTCAATCGCAACAGACCCTTCTTTAACTTCAAGAAGTCCTGCTAACAATTTTGCTAAGGTGGATTTACCCGATCCATTGTGACCCATCAAGGTCACGAATTGACCTTGTTGGATGGTAAAACTAATGTCTTTTAAGACTAAGTGTGCAGGTTCATATCCAAACGATAAGTGGTCAACTTTAATCATGGCCATATCGTTTGAGTTGGGAAATTTCTACCCAAACAATCAAGGCAATCCATAGCAATAACGAAATTCCTATCACGACCCAGAACACCCATGTGAACCCAACACCTTCTTCAAAAAACTGTCCTAAGGTTGCCCAAATAGAAACCATAAAAATTAAATAAACCAAGGTAAGTAAAACAAATCTCCTTGCAAACCCAACGATGAATCCAAATTTGTTTTTTTCTTTTGCCATGCTATTGATAGGTAATTTCAGGCAAACGACCTTGATAAGGTGTCATTTTAACACCAGCAAGGGTAAATAATTTTTTAGCAGCTTGCGTAGCAATGGTGTCTTTATACTTATCTTCGGCATAAATGACTTCTTTGATACCCGATTGAATGATTGCTTTTGCACATTCATTACACGGAAAGAGGGTTACAAAAATTTTGGTATGATTGAGCGCAGATCCATCTTTAGCATTCAAAATTGCATTTAACTCTGCATGCGCGACATAAAGATATTTACTATTGAGTCCTTCAAGTGGTTCCCAAGATACTTGATCATCGTCAACCCCACTTGGCATGCCGTTATAGCCAATCGATACGAC
>JBIIZK010000028.1:0-7695 GCA_044346305.1 Bacilli bacterium | reverse complement strand
GATTACGTGTGAAGACTTAGGTGGCAATAAACTCACCTTTAATCCAAATCATGTTAAGCAAATTGAGATGTGTGATCAAACCTTGTTGAATGCAAACTCCATGATTACTCGATTTGAA
Organism: Bacilli bacterium; assembly: GCA_044346305.1. Classification (GTDB taxonomy): domain Bacteria; phylum Bacillota_I; class Bacilli_A; order RFN20; family CAG-826; genus UBA970. Next base: position 7,577 of record JBIIZK010000028.1, on the reverse strand, counting down.
GGTGAATCAATGCCCATTCATTTAACGCCTTTAACGGGAGAAACATTTGGTAATGACGAACTTTATTTCTATTCACTTCAATTAAATTTATCTCACTCTGCAACCGTTTATTTTTTTGATGCCATGGATGAAATTATTCTTCGTGATGCCCATTCGTTTGTCAATACATCGTTTAAATTCATGCGCGGATACTATCCAAGTCGACCTGTGAGTCGAATTGTCATCGTTCCAAAATTTTATGAAGGTAACATGTTTTATCCTGTGTTGTATCGCGAGCCCTATGCTGCATTTTTAACTCGAATCGATGAATTGAATGAATACCCATTAACTAATTTTCAGCACACGAGAAATACAAGAACGTTTTCAACGAACTTTGAAACATCCAGATTTATTGTCCTAAATACGGCGTTTGATCCGGGTTGGCGTGTTGAAAGAATTTCTCAAGGTGGCGAAAAGGATTCTACGCCTGTGTACGTATCTCAAGGCGGGTTTGTCGGGTTTTTATCTGGGGTTGGCCCAACCAATTATGTTGTCCGTTATTGGACTCCCTACTTGTCCGAAGGTTTACTGATCTCGTTGGCAGGTTTTTCCATCTTTGGTGGGGTGATTGGCGCGACTTTCTTTGTTGATAAAAAAAGAAAAGAACAAGAAAATTAGTTTTGATGAACAACTTTATAAATATAATTCTTTGCCATTTTTGTCATTTCTGAAACTTGGCGAATCGCATCTTTCATCGAGATTCCAGTTGCCGTCATTGAATCGACCAATTTACGAATTTCTTCTTCGGAAAGTTTAATGCCAAATTCATCTTTATTTCCTTCTACCATCACCACCATTTCTCCTTTAAGGGTGGTGGGATCAATCTCAGTTAACTCCTGTAACGTGCCTTCGATGTATTCTTCATGAATTTTTGTTAATTCTCTGGCTATACAGGCTTTACGATTGCCAAGGACATCAAGTAAATTTCTTAGGGTGCTATCAATACGATGAGGTGCTTCATAAAACATCAACGTTTCTGAACGATGGTATAAGTCTTTAATTTCGTCCAACCTTGCTGCTTCTTTTTGCCTCAAAAATCCATGAAAATAAAACCGCGAGGTGTCTAAACCACTTGCCACCAAGGCGTTAAAGACTGCGGAAGGACCAGAAATCACAATCACTTGAATGTTTTCGACTAATGCTGCTTGGACCAACCGTTGTCCGGGATCGGATATCCCTGGATACCCAGCATCAGACATATAGGCAATCGATTGCCCTTCTTTTAATTTTTCTACCAATTGCTTACTGACCGTAAATTCGTTATGTTCGTGGCAAGCGATTAATGGCTTTTCTAACCCTAAGTGTTTGATGAGCTTACCACTAACACGTGTATCTTCACAGGCAATCAAATCGACACTAGAAAGTGTTGCGATTGCTCTGGTCGTTATTTCTTCTAAATTACCAATCGGCGTCGCAACAAGATAGAGTTTTCCAAGTTTTGAATCAATAAACGAACGTCGACGTTTCATGCCACAGGTGTTCCTTTAGGATGTTTATTTAAATCATCAACGTGAATAAATTGTATTTCACGGCTTTGATTTTCAACTTTAATCATTCGTGACAAAACATTCATTGAGGTGACTTTAAAACTCACACCAGCAATCATATAACGATCACCAACACGTGGTAAGCTCGCTTTGATTTCCGTATATGCATCATCTTCATACTTTAAGCAGCATAAGAGTTTTCCACAGTGACCTGTAAGTTTTGGAATGTTGAGAGACAGCATTTGATTTTTAGCACGATTGATCGATATATTATCAAATTCATTTAAAAAAGTTGTGCAGCATAATGGTAATCCACATATGCCAATTGCACCATAAAGTTTTGCTCGATCTCTAGCGCCAACTTGACGTAAATCGATGCGCGTATGAAATTGAGTTGCTAGGGTTCGTAACAAATCTCTAAAATCAACGCGTTCTTCTGACACAAACAAAAAGAATAGTTTTGATCGATCTAAATTGTATTCAGCGGCAAAAATATCCATATCTAAATTCAATTTTTTAACCATATCTTTTGCAAACAACATTGCTTCTTTAGCATCTTTTTCATTTCGTTGCTGAGAGGCTAAATCGTTCGTGTCTGCTCGACGAATAATTGTGGCAAGTTGAAATGGATGACGGTAAGTATCCATGGATTTTAATTCTGTTTTAATTAAGCCTAATTCAAAACCTTTTCCCGTTTCAACAATGACATAGTCTTCTTTGTGATAACTTGTTTGAATGGTGGAAAAATATTGTAGTCTCGGAAGATGATTAATTTGAACGCCCACGTAATAAGGAGTGAGTGCCTGACTTTCCATGGTTATACCTCTAAAAATTCAATCATCAACGCTTCTAAGAAGAGGTTGAGATTCGTACTTTTATCTAAGTTCGCTAATCGCTCTTGCAACCGCTTTAAACTTTCGTAGGGTTGCTCAAGTTGATGACGAACACCTAATAACATACTAACATAGCTCTTTAAAATCACAGCCTGCTTAGTCGTGACTTTTGCCAGTTCTTTCAGCAGAACCATCCAGCGTTGAATGAATGCTGTTGCCAATGTCACATCCTCTACCATGGGTAACCAAGATTGGCGAAAGTAAAACAATGCTTCAAGTTTGTCTTTTGCCCACCACTGACAGAAAGTTTCAAGATGAACCAAGGACGTTATCCATGTTTCATCTTGACTCTTCTCTACCATCACTTCAACCGTTCCTGACTCAAAACTTAGTAATTCAGCATCTTTTTGTTTAACACCGGCTTGTATGGCAGCATCAATGAGCATTTGTTGATCGGTAGGTTTAAGGTGGATCACTTGACTCCGAGATTGAATGGTTGGTAAGACGTCATCAAGGGATGTCGTGGTTAAGATTGCATAGATTTCTAATTGAGGTTCTTCTAAAAACTTTAATAAAGCGTTAATGGCTTCAGGTGTCATCGATTCAACTTGATGAAGGACATAAATTTGTTTATTAGCTTTTTCTAGTCCTGTGATTGCGAATCGTGACTCAAGTGAAAGAACATCTTGTTTCTTAATCGTTGCTTCACTGCCATCAATCATGATGATATCGGTATAGTCTTGTTGGAGAAATCGTTGGCAAGTCAAACATGTTCCACAGGCAAGCGGTGAAGGTTGTTCGCATAAAAGGGATTGTGCTAAAAATCGGGCAACCGGTAACAATGGCTGACCTTGGTAACCATGAAGTAAATACGCATGGCTCCAACGTTGATGTTGTCGAGCGCGAGCGAAAAGGTCATACAAAGGTTTTTGTTGTAACAAGAGATAGTCAGAAACATTCATAATAATCGTTGATGAATCGCTTTATAGGTGTTTTCAATCACAGTGGCTAGAGGTAAGGAAGCATCAATCACAACAAATCGATCATTGAATCGCTTTGCAAGTGCTAAATACGTATCCCGAACTTTTTGATGAAACGATAATTGTTCTAAATCTAGACGATTGATTTCTCGATTGGCGTTGGCGGCAATGCGTTGTAATCCTAGCGCAGGCGGGATGTCAAACAGCAACGTTAATTGCGGATAAGAAGATTCCGTGGCAAACAAGTTAATTTTTAATACCGGTTCGATGCCTAATCCCCTTGCCCCGCCTTGATAGGCAAGACTAGAGTCAATAAACCGATCACAAATCACAATTTTTCCTGCCTTGAGCGCAGGCCAGATTTTTTCAACTAAATTTTGCCGACGACTTGCAGCGAGTAACAATGCTTCTGCTCTTGGATCAAGTTTTGTGTTTTCCTTATTTAAAATCACTTGGCGAATTTGTTCCGCAATTGGCGTACCACCTGGTTCTCGGGTTTCTTCAATGACAAAACCTTCTTGCCTTAAGCGAGCAATCACTTCTTTCATGACGGATGTTTTACCGCTTCCTTCTGGTCCTTCTAATGTGATAAACATCATTTCACCCCTTTAAGATTGGTTCTTCCTAAAACTGCTTTGGATAACGTTAATGCATCTGCATAATCTACATGCCCACCCATTGGTAAACCATATCCAATCCGAGAAATGGTTAATCCTTCTTTTGCAAGTAAGGTGGCAATAAATTGAGCAGTGGTTTCCCCTTCGAGGGTTGGATTGGTGGCGAGAATGAGTTCTTTGACTGGATGAGTTTGAATTCTCTTTTTTAATGAATCGATGTTTAAATGTTCAATTCCGAATCCTTTGGATGCAGAAAGGACACCACCCAATACATGATATCGATAAGGAGTTTCTTCAAGTTTTTCAAAGGCAACCACATCTTTTGAATAACTGACCACGACCAAGGTTTCATACGAGCGTCGTGAGGTACAAATATCGCATTGAACTTCCTCGGTTAACAGGCCGCAGGTTGGGCATGCGTGAACGTTTGCTTTAACAGCCCCTAAGCTAGTTTGAAATTGGGCAACATCCTCAATTGAAAATTCTAAAATTGCTTGGGCCATTCTTTCTGCTGATTTGCTACCGACACCAGGTAATTTTTCGAATGATTCAATCAAGGCTTGTAAGCTTTTTAAAGGTTTCATTGGAAGTTCCAGTTTTTAACAGTTGGTGGTGTATCTTGTTTGGTTGGTAATTTATTTAACTGAGATAAGTCCATGAATAGTTTTTTTAGTTTACCCGCTTCTTGGCGGTTAATCGCGTAGACCAATCCTTCATAACCTGAGATTTGTTTGATAACAGTTTGAATTAATTTTTGATTAAGAACGACATTAAATTTTGCTGAATTGCTCACTTGATCAACTTCTAAAACAAGAATATGTTTGCTCAGCACGTATGGGCGAGCATCTTTTAACAATGCCGCAATCGCAGCATACTTTGGTTGATACAACAACTCATCGAGTTTCTTCCATGATTCAATCAAATCATGTTTTTGATCTTTGTCACCAGTCACCATGACTTTGATCATGTTAACGTCATCAATATAAATAGCATCACCCGTTTCATGAATTGATGGCGGAAGTTCATTTTGTGAAGGAGTTGCTGTTTTTTTCATCACATCAAAAATAGTTGGTTGTGATTTTGTTTTGTTTGCATCTGGTTGTAATTGTAATAAGCGTAATTGCAACATGCCGGGAATGGCTTGGGCATTTCTTGCATCGAGTTGTAAAGTCAACAAGGCATTCACCAGGAGCGGGATGGTTTGTAGGGTAACATACTCTAATAAGCGATTTGCTTGAGATTCATTGATGGTCGACATTAAAGAAGGTTGCTGGGTTTTCACCAAGATAAGCACATCTTTTAGCATCATCAATAAATCATTTAACAAGCGTTTAAAGTCTGCGCCAATTTTAATAAATTGTTCAATCTTTTGAATCATTCCAGTTTGATCTTGCTGACCAATTGAAGTCAATAAATTGATTTTTTCTTCAATGCTAACCAAACCAAATAATTGCAGCAAATCAGACTCTTGAAAGCGACCACCGGTATAAGCAATCACTTGGTCCAAGATGGAAAGGGCATCACGAACACCGCCATCAGCTAACTGAATAACAGTTTGAATGGCGGCATCATCGAAGGTAATCCTTTCAGTTTTTAAAATTAATTCAATACGATTTCTTAAATCGTTTGCATTCACTTTCCCAAAATCAAAACGTTGACAACGGCTAAGAATGGTTGGCAAGATTTTGTGAGGTTCGGTAGTTGCCAAAATAAATAACACATGGCTAGGTGGTTCTTCTAAGGTCTTCAGCAAAGCATTGAAAGCACCTGAGGTCATCATGTGAACTTCATCGATGATATAAACCTTATAATTTCCTTTGATTGGGGCGTACTTGACCTTATCGATCAATTCACGAACTTCATCGACACCATTGTTACTCGCAGCATCAATTTCAATGATATCCGGATGGCGATTTTCTTGAAGCGCTAAACAATTTTCACAGACCCCACAAGGTTCACTTGGGGAGGTTTCACAATTTAAGGCTTTCGCAAATATTTTAGCTAAGGTTGTTTTTCCAGTTCCGCGTGGACCGGAGAATAAATAAGCATGGGAAATCTTTTTGTTTAACAAAGCATTTTGAAGGGTTTTCACAATTGCTTGTTGCCCGGCAACTTGTGAAAATTGTTGAGGTCGATAGGTACGATAAAGTGCTTTATATGCCATGACGTTTTCCTTTGAATATTATACCCAATTTCTAGTGTATATAAAATAGTAAAAATGAAAAATTCTTTCAAAAAATGCGATGTTTATGATAAAATACCATAGGTTTTAACGATGGAAGAAAATTTAAGAAATCGACTGAAAGTCATGCGCGATCGTTTAGCAACGATTGATGATTTGCTCATTCAAGAACACATACTCAATGATTCGCGACAATTTAAAACCCTTTCTAAGGAACGCGCGACCTTAGACAAGGTTGTTTTTCTCTTTAATCAATTCGAAACCAACGAAAACAATCTTTCTGATGCCTTGATGATGCGCAACGATGCCGATCCTGAGATTGCTCAACTTGGAAAAGCAGAAGTTGAACAACTCACTTCCTCACAAGGAAAATTAATGGAACAAATTAAGTTCCTTTTGATTCCTAGAGACCCGAATGATGATAAAAATATTGTTGTGGAAATTCGTGGTGCAGCAGGTGGTGATGAAGCATTTATCTTTGCCAGTGATTTGTTTAGAATGTACACAAAATATTGTGAAAAAAATGGTTGGAAAGTACAAATGCTTTCTGATGCAGGTGGGCAATCCACCATAATGTTTATGGTCAAAGGCGATGCGGTCTATTCAAGACTTAAATTTGAATCAGGGGCTCACCGGGTTCAACGCGTTCCTGCAACGGAAGCTTCTGGTCGTATTCATACTTCCACCGCGACCGTATTGGTCATGCCAGAAGTGGAAGAAGTGGATGTCGTCATTAATACAAGTGATCTTCAAGTGGATACCTATCGTTCTCAAGGAGCTGGTGGTCAAAACGTTAACAAAACCGAATCTGCGATTCGTATTACCCATTTACCAACAGGACTTGTTGTCTCTTGTCAAATTGAAAAATCACAAATACAAAACCGTGAATTAGCGATGAAGATGCTCTATGCAAAACTAGAAGCTCATAAACAAGCAGAGATTGATGAAAAAGTTGGTAATGAAAGAAAACTCAAAGTCGGTACCGGGGAACGAAGTGAAAAAGTTAGAACGTATAACTATCCTCAAAACCGTGTCACGGACCACCGTATTGGTTTTACCATTAATCAACTTGACCGAGTGATGGAAGGTCAAATCGATAACATCCTTGAAGCGTTGAATCACTACGATCAACAACAAAAGTTAACAGGTGGGGAATGACGTTAGGTCAACTTTATTCTCAAGCATTAACTCATCTTGGTGAGGGTGCAGTTGATCGGTATAGCATCCTAACCTTAATTCAGCATCACGAACGCATACCCTCCAAAGACATCTTACTTACCCATTTGGATTGGCAAGTTAAACATGTTGAATCTTTTTTAGAAAGTTTTCATCGTTTAAAAAATGGCGAACCAGTTGCCTATCTTGTTGGGCATACGACCTTCTTAGATTTACATCTTCAAGTCAATTCTCAGGTGTTAATTCCTCGGCAAGAAACCGAA
>JBIIZK010000027.1:0-7928 GCA_044346305.1 Bacilli bacterium | reverse complement strand
GGCTGGAACATAAGAAATATTGGTTTTTGTGGAGACGGAATTCATTACGTCCATGGCAGCATACACGGTTTCTTTAATGGTGTTGTGTTTGATCATATTGCCCATATGGCCACTCGCTAAATTACAAGAGATGTCCATGCCAATTTCATCTTGTTCTTTTTTATCATAATCAGCATAGTGAGAAGTAATGGTGGGTTGTAAGATTTCCGTGCAAAGGTTTGAGAACTTGACTGGTAATTTTAACGGATTCACCTTATTAACGTTATCTACAAACATAATATATGGATACCCTGATTCACCTTGCAGGGAGGCGATCATATCGAAAAGTTTTCTTGGGCTAACTTTACGCTTTCTCACATCTGGATTTTCAACGAGCTTGTCATACCAATATTCCATGTTGGTCGAGACATCAGCAAAGTCGATACCATAAGCTTTATAGACTGTGTTTGGATAAAACACATACATATCTTTGTTTTCTTTGGCGAGTTCAATCATTTTGTTAGGAATGACGACACCCATTGATAACGTTTTTACCCGAACATCGTCATCCGCGTTAAGTTTCTTGGTGTTTAAGAAATCTTCAATGTCTGCATGAAACACATTTAGGTATACAGCTCCTGCGCCAGCGCGTTGGCCCATTTGGTCAGCATATCGGAAATTGTTGTCCAAGAGCTTGGCAACCCCAACAACACCCTTAGAAACATTAGGAACATCTTTAATGGACTCCCCTTTGGCTCGTAGGTTAGTTAAGTTAATGGAGACACCCCCACCAATTTTCGATAATTGCATTGAAAACTCAGAAATGCGCGAAATATCATTTAAAGAATCGCCAGCCTCTAATAAGAAGCAGGAAACAAATTCTCCACGCTTTTTCTTCCCTGTATTTAATAAGGTTGGTGTGGCAGGGACAAAGTCTTGAGCAATCAATCGTCTAATCATGTTTTTGGCGAGTTCAAAGTCACCATCCGCGTGATATAAAGCATTGACAGATAAGCGATCTTCATAACGTTCTAAAAATACCTTTTTGTCTTTGCTTTTTAAGGCATAGTCGTTATAAAACTTGAAAGCACCCATATAAGTAGGGAAGCGGAACTTGGCACCATAAGCGATGTCAAAGATGTCTACAATTTGTTGATGGGTATACTTCTTTAAGAAGTCTTCTTCGTAATAGTCGTTTTCAACTAAATAGTCTAATTTTTCCTTTAAAGAGTGAAAAAATTGCGTTTTTTTGTTAATTTCATTCAAAAAGTAGGAACGAACAGCTTCTTTATCCTTTTGTAAATCCTTCAGTTGACCTTTTTCGTCAATGACTTGATTGTTCAATAAAACCCATTCAGGTATGTGATTTTTTTCCATGTCTTCTTTCGCCTCCAAGACCCGAACCAATAAACATTTGGGGTGATTTTCCCAAAGTTTAATTTTTTGGTTTTAAGTGAAACCTATTTTTTATCACAAAGGCATGTTAGTCAATGCTATCTTTGCTTACCAATTACTAATTATTTACTATTCAATAGCAACCATCGTTTAAAAATTGCCTAAAAAATTATTTGTTAAGTTTGGTGGTAAATACTTATTCCATTTCCGCATAAAAGTTTATAAATTCTTGTAAAATGTAAAGAGGAGAAAAACAATCATGAAATTTACACTAGCCCCGCTACCCTATGCCTATAATTTTTTAGAGCCAATCATTGATGCCAAGACCATGGAGATCCATTACGGTAAACATCACCAAGCCTATGTCACTAACTTAAACGCAGCGTTAGAAAAATATCCTCAACTTCCAGAACAAACCATAGAAGCTTTACTCACGAATTTAGAAAAACTTCCATCAGACATTCAAGCTGCAGTTAGAAATAATGGCGGAGGTCATTTTAATCACACGATGTTTTGGTCTTTATTAACTTCGGAAAAAACATTTACTGCGCCAAGTAAAATTTTATTAGAAAAAATCAACCGTGATTTTGGTTCATTCGATGTCATGAAAGACCAATTTATCAATGCTGCAAAAACTAGATTTGGATCTGGCTGGGCTTGGTTAATCGTCGATGCAACCGGAAAATTAAAGATTACATCAACCCCTAATCAAGATGTTCCCTTCAAAGAAGGAAAACCAATTTTAGGATTAGATGTTTGGGAACACGCCTACTATTTAAATTATCAAAATCGTCGTCCAGATTACATCACCAATTTTTTCAAAATAATTAATTGGAAAATTGTCGAAGCAAATCTGCGCTAAAAAACTTTTAAAAAAACGAAACTTTATCTTGTATTAATTCTTCTGCGTGATACGATATAACAACAAGGAGGAATCTCACATGGCAATGAATAAACCAGCAACGAAGAAAGCTGCTCCAGCTAAGAAAGCTGCTCCAGCAAAAAAACGTTAATCCCTAAAGGATCAATGATTTAAAAACCATTTGTGCAAACAAATGGTTTTTCTTTTGTATAATAAGTTTCATGTACGAATCACCAGATTACCAAGTTATAAAGAAAATCGATGATGTTGAACTTCGCCTTTATAAAACCTTTCATACTGTATCCATCCAAGAATCCTCTTTGAATGGATATTCTGGATTTGGATATTTGTTTAATTACATCTCTGGTAACAACCAAAAATCGGCAAAAATGAAGATGACAATTCCCGTCATTAATGATTTGGAATCCAATGAACAAAGTATGGAATTCGTTATTCCAAAAATTCATGAAACAGATATTCCCCAACCGATGGATAAGCAAATGAAAATAAAAGATTATCCAGCGCAACATGTCCTGGTCTATCAATTTTCTGGCTCTATTAATCAAAATAAACTCGTATCGATGATGGAAAAAATGAATAAGACGTTATTAACACTGAAGATGGTTTCTGTTGGTGCTCCGAAAATTGCAAGATACAATGGGCCATATACGCTACCATTTTTAAGACACAACGAAGTTTGGCTTAACGTGCGTTTTGTTGACAATCTTGACAGAGTCCATACAACGTAAATTGGTGATGATGAATTAAGAATTGGTTCTGATTTGCTACTTTTTTCTCATAATTGCTAAGTGGGCATTCTTCAATCGCAACCATTTTTTTGCACGAGGTACAAACCAATTGATGATGGTGATGATCTTGATCAATCAGCTGGTATAAAGGTGTTGATTCAGTTTCCAAGCTAATCTTTTCAATGATGTTAGCTTTGCTAAATTGTTCTAAAATTCGAAACACGGTTGAATGTGAAATTTTTCCACCCTTGGAATGTTTGCTAACGAATTTGAATAATTTTTCTAAAGTAATAGGTTGATGGGCTTGTAACAAATGATAAACCAGATCCCTCGCTGGCGTATTTTTAAGTTGATGATGGTGGAAGAAATCTCGGTGACAAGAAGGGTCTAGTTTCATCGTTTGAATCCTTTCCTGATTGGTGGAATCGAAACACTCAACAACCACAATGCGGTATACGTTAATACAATCGTACTACCTGTGGGTAAATCAAACCATAAAGAAAGTGAAAAGCCTAAAATAAAATTAACGATTGCGATAAAAACCCCGACAATAAAACTTTTCTTAAAACCAAACTTAAAATTCATCACGATTAGGGTTGGAAAAATTAAAAAACTTGAGATTAGTAGTGATCCGGTCGCTCGAATACCAATAATGACCAACCAGGACGTTAACATTGCTATGCCGATTTGAAACCATTGAGGATGAAACCGATTGACCTTTGCAAAATCTTGATCAAACGTTAAGGTCATTAATTCGTTAAAAAATAGGCTGATAAATCCCACAACCATAATCGTTAGTGTGATGACGGCAATGATATCTAAATCTCTAAGCAATAGAAGACTGCCAAATAAAAATTGTTCAATCTGAACATTTTGATTAGGGTTGGTGGTGATGATGATTGTCCCTAAGGCAATGGCACTTGTCGCTATCCCGCCAATAATCGCATCACTATAACCTTTATTTGATGCCACCAAATAATGAATGATTAAAGAGGCAATAGTCGAAAGTAGTAAATTAAATAATAAAGATTGTGAAAAGAAAGCAATCGAAATGGCTACGGATAAGTAAGCAACGTGGGCCAAACCATCACCAATCAATGACATTTTCTTCAAGACTAAAAAATGACCTAATGCCGATGCAATAACGGCAACCAAAAGTCCTATGAATAGACCTCTAAGAATAAATGAATATTGAAAATATTCAAAAAATTGATTAATGGTCATGGTGATCTCCGTGATCGTGGGTATGAATAAATGGTGAAAAAGTTTTGTTTTCGCAGAATGCATCATATGAACCATCAAATAAAACTTTGTGCTCCAAGTAAATCACACGTTGAATGTGGCTAGAGAAGCTTGGTAAGTCGTGAGTAATGATCACGTAAGGAACTCGTTTTTTCTTTAAACTTGTGAGAATGTCATAAATTGAATCCTTACGATTAACGTCCAACGAACTTGTTGGTTCATCGAGGAAGACAATATCTGGTTCTTGCACCATCATTCGTGCAAACAAAACCATTTGTTTTTGTCCAAGCGATAACAACCCAAAAGCTTTCTGAGCCAAATCATTAATTGAAAATTGTTTTAACGCTGACGCAATCTTTTGCTGATCTTCTTTATTCATCCATCGAGGAAATTTTTTCTTGGCAATTAACCCTTGGTTAATGACTTCTGTCACTGTCATAGGAAATAGGCGGTCACCTAAGGTAAGGACTTGTGGCAAGTAACCAATCGATAATTTAGGTTGAACATGAATGGTGCCACTTTCCGGTTTAAGAAGACCTAAAATGACTTTTAATAACGTTGTTTTTCCAGCACCATTTGCACCAACCAAAGCAACTTGATCACGAATATTAAAATCTATTGAAGCATCTTGAATGACATTCAATTCATCAAATTTAACACTAAGGTTTTTAATGTGAATGATGGGTTTAGTTTTCACTTTTAGATATTGCCTCATAGTTTATCATCAATAATTCTTGGTAGTGGATATCTGAATCAAATTGAGATTGGCTAACATTTTCTAGTGTGTACAAGATCTCGGTTTCAAGGTTGGGATTTGCTTCCAAAATAGATTCAATGACCGCGCTATTGTCAGTTGATGAGACGTACAAAATATTAGTGGCAAGCTCGGTAATTAATTCAGAAAATTCAATCAATGATTGAGCCGTTGGGATGACATCGGTAGAAAATCCAGGATAAGGAGTCAATACATGAATTTCATAATTGGTTAGGTAAGCAAACGCGTTATGGCCTGCAAAGACAATATCTAGTTCCTCTGCATCAATAACCAAATCTTGATAAAGCTCAACAGTGTCTTCAAATGCTTCTTGAATCAAAAGTTTCCTACTTTCAATTAATAACGTGTGTTCTGGAATTAATAATAAAATTTCATCGGTGATTGCTTCAAGCATCGCAAGCCCATTCAGTGGATCTAACCAATAATGCGGATCATGATTGTCATCATGGTCATCTGCTAACTTTGGACCCACGAGTAAGTGATCGTGATCATGATCTTTTGCTTCGATAAGCGTGACAAAAGTAGATAAATCAAGCAGCTTTCCTTTTGCTGATTCTTCAATATCATGAATCCAAGCTTCAAAAGACTCACTTGTAAATAGAACTAAATCAGCGTTATTAAGTTGAACTCGTTGACTTGGGGTTGGTTCAAAATCATGGGGATCAGAACCAATTGGCAATAAGAATTCAACATTCAATAAATCACCCGCCAATTGTTGGGCAAGACTATATTGTGGGAATAATGTTGCAATTAAGGACTTTTCTTCCGTGGTTGTTCCTCCACAAGAAACTAAAGTGACGGCCAATACGGTCGACGAGAAAAAGAGAAAATTTTTCATAGATTGATTCCGTTCTGAATATAGTCTATACCTCGACAAATGCAAATGCAAGTTATTTGCGTTTGGCGTTATTTATTTTTATTGGGATGCTGACGAGTTGATCAATCGTATAGATGACCCAACCAACAAAAATCACCACTGCAACAATGCTCAAGCAAATCAACATAACTGGGTATAGACCCACTCGTTCGATGTTAAGAAAGAAATATGGATAGATGGATATGCTATCCCCGAAATGAAATCGTCCACCCAATAATACGTAAAAAAATAAGTACGAGCCATAAAAGACAACGTTCAAGACATTCGCCAAAGGGTAAAAGGACTTTAACTTTCCTTTTTCATCGAAGAAAACGTAGTCAATCAGGACTGCCAAAGGAACAACATAATGAATCAGTAAATCCTCTCCACTGAAAATTTGATAACTTATTTGTTCTTCAACAATAAACGGAATCAATATAAATGAGTAAACAACTGTTGTGATGACAAGGTAGACCATTAATGATTGCTTAAAAAATCTTAACAGAGGATTGCGACCTTTTCTTAGCACCATTTCAATGATAAAAAAGACATAACATAATGCCGTAAAAATGTTAATCATCGTCGTGAAGTAACTTAGTGCTTCTGTCGAATAAACAGCGTCTTTTATAGTCAAATAAACACCCAAGGTGCTTAAAGAAAAGATGCTAAGTTTGAACAAGAAAGATAAGGTTAATTTCATCCTTATGATTATAAAGGATTTAAGATTAAAAAACTTATTCAGTTCTTAAAGCAATAACTGGGTCTTTTCTAGCAGCAATACCCGAAGGAATCAATCCAGCAAGTAAGGTTAAGAAGGTTGAAAGTAAGATTAAACCCGTAGCATACAATGGAGATAATTCAGTGAAATTAGCAACTTCAATGAGGTTTAAAATGATAATGTTAATTGGTATATTTAATAGGAGTGTAATCGTAACCCCTAAGACCCCGGAAACAAATCCAATGAGGATAGTTTCAGCGTTGAAAATCCGCGCAATATCTTTCTTTCTTGCACCCAATGATCGCATGATACCAATTTCTTTGGTTCGTTCAATGACCGATACATAGGTGATGATGCCAATCATGATCGAAGAAACCAAAAGTGAAATAGAAGCAAATGCCGTTAAAACAATAGCGATAGTGTTGATTAAATCCGTAATCGTCGACGTAATGTTTTCCGCTAAATCAGAGTAGACAATCATATCTAATTCTTCACGTAAAGGGGTGTTTCCATCATAGTTATAACCATTGATGTATGCTTTAATTAAATCCTTGTTTTCAAAAGAGCTTGGATAGATTTGAGCAGAAACTGGTACGATATCACCACCAATTTGTCGTAATCTTGCTGTGAAATTTAACGCTGAATTAATCGTGAGATTTGTTTCAACATTGTAACCAAGATTGGTAGTAGCATTCCATGCTGTCGTCATTTGTTCCTGAACGATCATTGAGTTTTTAGTTCCTTGGATCGAATCGTTATAAACAAATTCGGTAAGGTCAGATGTGAATGCTAACCCAGGCGTCAAAATTTCACCACTTGCGGTTGGTTTTACTCTTAACACACCAACAACCTTTAAGGATAACAATGATTGGTTATTTAGCCCGTTATTAGTAAGAATGGTTTGCGCATCGTTTCTTGAATAAATCGTTCTTCCGGTTGTCTGGGACTCTTGTTGATTAACCCCAAATAATAGATTATTCGGAATCCATCGTATTTGGAATGGATTAATTGTAGGGTCTGTACTAATGACATGGTCTAAATTCAAACCACTTTCAGCCAATGTAATACCATAATTGTCGAAAAAACTCTTATCTATGCGATTTTGTTTATCAACCACAAGAATCAGTTCATCTTTTTGAGTTGGCATTCTTCCTTTCAGAAGATCATATTGAGAACGTATAAACGATTCGTTACTTGGCATTTCATAAAGGTTTCTAGAAAAGGCAAAGTTACCACCGCCGCCAAAACTACGAACGATTGTTGTATTACCAGACGTCACGGTTAAGATGTTCATCGGCATGGCACGAGTGTAAGTAATGGCATTGTAATAATCAGGATTCATGTCATCTAAG
>JBIIZK010000026.1:0-7959 GCA_044346305.1 Bacilli bacterium | reverse complement strand
GTCATGGTCAGTAACACGAGTACTTCTTGGCTTAATGCATAATAATCAAAATTTCTATTATGATTCAAACCATAGCCAAGAACCAGTCCGGCAAAAACGGCAATGGATAAGAATAGCGCAACTTTCAAAAATTTTCTAAACATTTTTGTTCCCCATTTTTTCATTCATTATTTTATCTAAATTGCCTTTAGTTTGCAATATTTTTATTCGGGATTGTTTTCTTTCATTTGAGGACGTTTATGGGTCATCCGAACAAGAATATATTTCGCGTGAAATAATCGGTTAAGTAGTTTGACACGATATTGAATTTCTCTTCGGTCAAAGAGTAATTTCTCTACCCCAGTCCAAATAAAAATCCAACTAAAGACTTCGTTAACTCCTAAAGAAATTGCATTGGCAAAAAGTGTTTCTGAAAATAAACCACCAAAAATAAGAACAAAACTTCCAATTCCAAATAGAACACTACCAATCAAGGTTAGGCGACGGATATCTTTCTTCAAATAATAAATCACAGGAATAAGTTCATCTTGAATTTGATCGATGATAATGGGAAGGTGCACTTCAAAATTACCAGCTTGAACTTCAACCGTGACTTTACGTGTTAAAGGCGTGTATCTTGTTTCCTCTTCTAAATCACGAATCGTATCTTGGACGACTTTTCCTTCAAATTTATCACTAACAATTTTAAAGGAAGCCATGTCTTCATCAATTTCTCGACCATATTGATTTAGCCGGGCATCCAAATCACCTTTTAGTGCAATCAGCTCAAGGGTTTTTCTTAATTCATCTTTTTCCATTACTGAGCCCCCCTTCTTTGGCAGGTTGTAATAGGACTTGCCATAACCAATAAGTGGTTACCACAAGAATAATAACAAATCCAAGGGCAACATCTTCATGACGAATAGGTTCTTGACCAAAAATATAGGGTAAATAAGCAAAAAAGGATATCGCTTGTGTGGCAATCACCAAGTAAAACTTAGTTTTGAATTGAAAAACAACAAGCAGAATTAATACATCCGCTGCAAATAAATACCGTTCATGCATGGCCGGTAAGAAAAAGTTTGCCATCAACAAACTCCAATAAGACAACAAGAGTAAAGCTTGCATGGTTAGCTTAACTTTAGTTAATAACATCATCAACATTTGCACCGCCATCAACATGAGAAACAATCCAATCGCAAATTGGTTAAGATCTTCATACCTAGAATTAGGGAACCACTGGTATAAATTAGGCATGTTGAGTGTTAATGATTGATACGTTTGCGTTTGCAAAAAATAAATTTCAGTAATCTCAATGACACTTCTTCCAGCTAGGATTGCAGGAACTGCAAACAGGTAATAAATGATGGGGATGATTAAAACATAATGGATTTTATGGCGGTAATTAAACCAAAAATAAATAATAAATACTGGTAGAAAGAAAATAGCTTGAAGCTTAAAACTAAAGGCAATCCCGTACCAAATCGAAGAAGCAAAAGGTTTATCTTTTTGTAAAAAATAAATCGCAATCAAACTAAACCCGGTATAACTTGCGTCAATTTGACCCCATAACGACCCGTTGATGATGACGGTCGGTAGAAACAACGCAATGACGGCAATCGCTGCTGGAAACAAGGGATGGATTTTTGCCAACCAAAGTTTAGCATTGAGATAGACCCCAACCATCAACACCAAATCAAAGGCAATGGAAATTAGTTTAACACCAAGTAAATAAGGTTCTTGAGTGTTGGTTTGGGGAAAGTAAGATAGAAACGTTAATAAGTAAACATAAGGGGGAGTGTAATCACCAATTTGAAAACGTAAACTTGCCCACCCTCCTTGATCAACAATTTGTTCCAACCAAGGTTTTAGAAAATTTGAATAATCCCCAGATACCCATTCAACGAGTGATAAACGAACGGTCAAGGCCATGGCAGTCATAAACAAAAGAATCAACCATTCAAGTAAGAAAGGTTTTATTTTCAGCAACAAAGGGTTTAACCATCGATTCAACATACCATTATTATAAGCGATACTTCCTTGAAAGCGCATCGTCAAAATCTTTGTGATATGCTAATTCCTATGCAACAAACAAACCTCACAGAGGGCTCAATCAAAAAAGCCTTACGCCAGATTGCTATTCCTGCGTCCATTGGTTTTCTATTTAATACTTTGTTCAATGTGGTTGATACTTATTTTGCAGGCCAACTTTCCGTTGCCGCCTTGGCAGGGTTAACGATTTCTTTTCCCATTTTTTTAATCACGATTGCCTTGGCTAGTGGGATTGGTACAGGCGCTACTGCACTTGCCTCGATTGCCTTGGGTAAGAAAAACAATCAAGAGTATCACCAAATCGCAAAAAATGCTTTGCTATTATCCTTTTTAGTTGCCGTTGTCTTGTTAATCGTTTCTCCGTTTGCAATTCCTTGGTTATTACAAGTCTCCGGTGGCACCGGTGAGGTTTTTGAGGCTGGCTTAGCCTACATGAATGTGGTGATTATTGGCGCTGTTTTTCAAATCCTTAATTTTACTTTCAATGGATTGTTATCTGCCCAAGGCAATACCAAACCGTTTCGTAATTTTTTAATTCTTGGGTTCTTTCTTAACTTGATTCTTGATCCCATGTTTATTTTTGGCTGGTTTGGCTTACCGGAATTAGGAACTGCTGGGGTTGCCCTTGCCACGGTTCTTGTTCAAGTCATGGGGACATTTTATTTAGGGTTTTCATTTTTTAAATCAAGTCGATTTGTTAAGGATATGTTTTCAAAGGCAAAACTTTCCTTAGTATCTTTAGGCCAATTGTTAAAGCAAGGGGTTCCTGTTTCCTTAAACAATGCAACAATTTCCATCGGTATCTTTATCATTCAATATTATATTTATCAATTTGGTTCAACGGAAACGATTGCTGGATATGGGGTTGCTGTTCGAATTGAACAAATTGCTTTATTGCCAACCATAGGTTTAAACATCGCCACCGTTGCTTTGGTTGGTCAAAACTTTGGTGCCCAACAATGGCAACGAATTTTACAGTCCATCAAACAGGCGGTCAAGTATGGGTTGATTTTACTCACGGTTGGTTTGCTTATCATTTATCCATTCGCTCCTCAACTTGTTGGTCTATTCAATAATGATCCTGTGGTGATTCAAGAAGGCGCCAATTACCTACGAATCGAAGGATTAGCCATCTATACGTATTCGATGATTGGAATCGCAAGCAGCGTCATGCAAGCAATCAAGAAACCTTACTATGCTTTAATCATTGGTGTGCTTCGTCAACTCACACCCATCTTCGTCTTCTTTTTCCTAGGGGAAGTTCTTCAACTAGGGATTAGTGGCATCTGGTGGGGTATCGTCTTGGTCAATTACACCGCCGTCTTTTTAGCATGGTACGTTGTATATCGTTTGTTAAATCGTTTGTCACCGATTAAAATAAATCTATTCAAAACAACATGAAACGTTATGTGACCCATGCCTTATTAGGCAACGCTGCAACCTTAGGAATCCATTGGATTTATAATGCCGAATTTTTAGCCGACCTCGCGAAGAAACAATCCTTATTGTTTTTAAAACAAGATCCAAAACTATTTGAAGCTGCTCAACCTTCTTATTACGCTTATCCTCGAACCAATGTTGGCGATGTGACGAGCCAGGGGATGTTTTTGTTTTGGTTAACCAAGGCATTAAAAGCTAACCCAAACCTATCTCAACAAGACTATCGCGATTTAATCATTCAACAAATCAAACCAGGTGGGGATTACCAAGGTTACATTGAAACGTATGGTCATAAACTCATCATGAATTATTTAAATGAAAAAATGGGTTTAAAGTTACCGCTCGTGCCAATGGACGATGATCATTTGATTGGTTTTATTCCTTACATGGCTGTCAAACAACTTGGACTCGCCACCCACAAAGCCTGGGAACTTGCTCAATTATTTACACAAAAAGAGGAGTATCCTTCTTGCTATCAAATGTTTGACGCGATCATTGACCGATTACCAACCCAATCCATGAAACAAGCAATCCAAGCAGCAATTGCGTTTGCGCCAAAACGATACGCTGTGCAAATGAAAAAAGCGATTGAACTCACCGATACCAAAGCGTTTGTCAAAGACTATGCGGGAACTGCATGTGCCATCAATCAAAGTGTCCCCATCATCATTCATCTTCTTTATCACAGCCAATCTCTTGCAGATGCATGGCTTCGCAATGCCCTCATCAGTGGCGCCATTGCTGAACGTGCGATGTTATTAACCATGCTTATGGGGATTATTGATCCACCTTCAGACCCTCTCATCCAACACTTGTCTAAAAATTTGTTGAGTATATGACTTGTTTATTGCCTTTAACTTAAGGCAAAATATTAAAATACAAATGCACATTAGGAGTAGCATATGAAAAAATCATTTCTTTTAGTTTCCTCCGTGGTCGCGATCGGAATATTAGCCGGATGTGGTCCTTCTGATCCAATTCGCGTTGGCATGGATTTACGTTATCCTCCGTTTGAAACCGTCACCACAGACAATGAACCAGAAGGGATCTCTGTGGATGTTGCCAAGGCATTTGGTGAGTATTTAGGAAGACCCACTGAAATTGTCAATACTGGATTTGGTGGTTTAATTCCTGCCTTACAATCTGGAGAAATCGATATTGTTATCGCCAGCATGAGCATCACCGATGCCCGTAAAGTCGTCGTTGATTTTACCGATCCTTATTTCTTCTTCAAGATTATTACCTTAGTGAATCAAACTTTTGCAACCACCAATAATTTGAATGCTGATTCAACCACCGAAAGATTGTTAGCTTTATCCAACGCCAAATTTGCAGGGATTGCCTCACAGGTTTCTGCGACCATTCCAACCAGTTACGGAAAAACAGTGACTGAATATATTGATTTAGCTACTGCCATTGAAGCCGTCGCCGAAGGAGACGCCGATATTTTATTAATGTCAGCCTCGCCTGTTGTCAATGGTTACAAAGCCAATCGCAGTAAAACCATGGTTGTCTGGGATCCATGGGTTTCTTCACCAATCGGAATGGCTGTGAATAAAGGGAATACTGAATTACTCGCCTCCGCGAATGCTTTCATCGACACCTTTAATGATGTCAATGGTTTATATAGTCAATTAAGAGCAAATTGGAACGCCATTATTCTTACTCAACTTGAACGGTATGGTATGGACTTCTATATCAATGAAGCCTAGGAGCCGATGAAAAAAATTATCAACTACGTTTTAGCCATAAGTTTATTTCTTGCCTTGATTGTTTACGTGATCTTAGCTAGAAACGCTAATTTTACCTTAGCACCCTTGTATGAAGATTATGGCAGATTGATTTTTCAAGGTTTATTGAACACGTTATATGTGTCCTTTATTTCCTTGATTGGTAGTTTAATTTTAGGATTTATCATGTACCTCCTATCTATCTCAAAATCCTTATTTTTCCGCGCGTTGGTCGATGTCTTTACCGAAATCATTTATGGAACCCCGCTGTTAGTGATGATTGTATTAATGGCGTTTTTGATTGGTCCTGCCTTTGGCAACTTTAACCGACCATTCTTGGGTATCACTGGGTTAATTTTGTACATCTCGCCGTATATGAAAAATGTTTTCCAATCTTCTTTTTCTTCCATTCCTAAAGACCAATTTATGGCGATGGATTTGTTTGGATTTACCCCGCGACAACGTTATCAGTACATTATTATTCCTCAAGTCATCAAAGTCTTGATGCCACCATTAATGAATAATTTTTCACTCATGGTTAAAGGCAGTGCCTTACTTTATGTCCTCGCCTATGCGGAATTGTATTACGCGATTAACATTGTCCAATCAAGAACCTTTTTATTTGTGGAAGGATATATTTTACTTTGGGGTTTATATCTAGTCATCACGATCCCATTGTCCCAATTAAGCAAATGGCTTGAAAGGAAACTACAATCTTGAAAATCAACATTCAAAATCTTACTCACCAATATGATGTTGAGGTCTTGAAATCGTTAACCTTTCAACTTGAAGGGTATCGTTCAATTGCCATTATTGGTGCGTCAGGTTCAGGAAAATCAACGCTATTAAGGTTGTTATCTGGATTAGAAAAACCTAGCCAAGGAAGCATTTCAATTAATGATATTAATGTTAAGGAAGAGACGTATCGGAAGCTTGTCGGATTTGTTTTTCAAAATCACAACCTATTTCCTCACTTAACCCTTGAACGTAATATCTCCTTAATTTTAGAAAAAACCCGTGGCTATCAAAAAGCAAAAGCAATTGAGATTGCTAGAGACTATTTAACCCGCGTACGTTTAAGTGATCAAATGTATAAACTTCCAAAAAATGTCTCTGGTGGGCAAGCGCAACGAGCTTCGATTGCTCGAGCTTTTTCTCTAGATCCAGAGATAGTTTTCCTCGATGAACCAACCGCAAGTTTAGACCCAATCTTAACTCACGAAGTTTTACAGGCGGTCAAAGAATTTAAAGCCTCAGGGAAAAACTTTATTTTCGTTACCCACATCTTAAGTTTTGTTCGCGACTTTGCCGACTATGTGATTTTTATGGATCAAGGGCAAATCATTGAACATGGTCCTGTGTCATTACTTGAAAAACCCGAAACTGACGCATTAAAAAATTACATGTCCTTTATTCGTTAATGTCCCCCTTGACACCACGACTGTAATCATATAAATTATATTTAGCACTTAAACAATTAGAGTGCTAATGGAGGAATATCGATGTTAAAACCGTTAGATCATTACGTTGTCTTGGCGTTAGAAAAAGAGGAAAAGAAAACGGCGTCAGGGATTATCCTAAGTACCGATGAAAAAGATAAGCCCGCGTTTGGTAAAGTCCTTGCAGTTGGCCCTAAAGTTGAAGGCTTAAAGGTCGGAGATCAAGTGGTTTACCAAACTTATTCTGGCACCACAGTCAAGCTTGAAGGCAAAGACTATTTGGTGATTAAAGCTGAAAATATTTTAGCGAAAGTTGAAAAATAAAAAGGAGTCATTATGGCAAAACAAATTTTATTTGGTCGCGATTTTAAAGCAAAAATTCTTAAAGGGGTTGATACCCTTGCCGATGTTGTTAAAGTTTCGTTAGGGCCTAAGGGTCGTAATGTTGTTTTAGACAAAGGCTATGGTTCTCCTTCGATTGTTGATGACGGCGTCAGCATCGCCAAAGAAATCGAACTTAAAGATCCATTTGAAAACATGGGGGCAAAGCTACTTTATGAAGTGGCAAGCAACACCAATGAAATGGCTGGAGATGGCACCACCACCTCAACCGTCTTAGCCCAAGCGATGATCCATCAAGGATTCAGAGCTTTGGAAAAAGGGGCAAACCCAGTCTTAGTCAAACAAGGCATCGAAAAAGCTGGTAAAGAAGTTGCCGAACGTTTATTAAAAAAATCTCGGCCTTTAAAGAGCAAAGCTGATATTGCAAACGTTGCCACCATTTCTGCTGGCAGCGCTGAAATCGGTAAGATTATTGCCGATGCGATGGAAAAAGTTTCTCAAAACGGGGTCATCAATGTCGATGAATCCAAAGGGTTTGATACCGAACTTCAAGTCGTTGAAGGCTTACAATACGACAAAGGTTTCTTATCCCCTTATTTTGTCACCAACCGAGAAACGATGACCATTGAACTTGAAGATCCACTCGTCTTAGTCACCGATCAAAAAATTTCAACCGTCCAAGACATTCTTCCAATCTTAGAACAAGTCGTCAAAGCTGGTAAACCTTTACTCATCATCGCGGATGATGTTGAAAATGAAGTTACCAATACATTGATTGTGAACAAGATGCGCGGAACCTTTAATGTGGTGGTGACCAAAGCTCCTGGATTTGGTGATGCCCAAAAAGATCAACTCCAAGACATTGCTATCTTAACGGAATCTAAATTTGTTACCAAAGATTTAGCCATGAAATTATCGGAAGTTAATATTGATGATTTAGGAACCATTGGCCGAGCAATCATTAAAAAAGACACAAC